>JAYTTH010000321.1:0-20527 GCA_043745515.1 Pseudobdellovibrionaceae bacterium
TATTTGCAGCACGAAACTCTTATTACTTCAAAAGTTACCCAAAAATATTTATAATTTCACTTTCGCTAAAACTGATCAATCGCAATTAATAGGTAGCCCAGCAAAGTTAGGAAAAGATATCGAAGTTAAAATAAAAGCGCCAAATTTTAAAAAATAAATGTGATGAACGATGCTGCTAGAATTGTAGCTTTTGATTTAGAGAGATGAATCAGTTTCGCAAACGAAAATAAAAATGGGTCTTACAGAAACCCGTAAGACCCATTTCATTTTGTGACAAACTCTAAACGGCAGTTTCAAATTCCAATACTTTGTTTTGGTTTGTTAAGAATTCGGCATATTCTGGCTGTGTTGTGAAAGTCAGATAATCTTCTTTCGAAATATGTCCAAATTTCTTAATATACTTTTGTCGCATTATCTCTTGTCGATCTGAACCTTTTAGCGAATCTGCTTGTAATTTTTTAATGTGTTCCTCAGTCAATACGCCAAGTGCTAGGCTCAGCACCTGATCTAATTTAATCTTGCTACCGACCTTTTTTTCGTTTGCCAGTTTCACCCAGCGATCACCACTTTCGAATGTATCTTTGCTAACACGAATTGATTTTGATCCAACTTTTACTTTAACGCGTTTTGTGATTTTTTTATTATCCATATTGAAATCTCCTTTAAATTTTTTGTTCATTTTTGGTTTTGAAAATGGGACATAGATCCGCAAATTTTGCGGCTTACTGTCAGGTCACTGTCCCACAAAAAAGCACACCATTTTTGGATAGAGCATTACCTTTGGTAGTAGCTCCTTTATGGAGATTTAATTTTGACAGTGATTTTGACAGTGAAATGAGTTCACTTGAATGTATGTCGATCGTAGTTTCAAGTACTTACGATTGTAGAATGTAGCTTTGGAAGAAATAGCTTGCTGACTTTCGTTTTTTTTAATAACTCTGTGATTACAAACAATTAACGGTGATCACTGCCCGATCGGATATCCGAAACCTTACGCCTTCTAAGCAATAGGTCGGAGGTTCGAGTCCTCCCGCGATCACCATGTCCAACAACAGGCAATTTTCGACCGACAGTTTAAAGTGGTGAAGGTGTTATGCAAATAGAACTTCAAAATGATAAAAATTTGGTCGAAATTGTTACAAAATTAAAAGCCTATTTTCAGCCATTAAAAATTTATTTGTTTGGATCACGAGCCATAGGGAAATCTCATTCAGATAGCGACTATGATTTATTTCTCGTGATAAAAAGCTCCGATCGATCCCGAATTGAGCGTATGCAAGAGGCCAACCAATTGCTGTGGGGACGATCTGTATCTGTTGATGTTTTCATTTACACAGAATCTGAATTTGATAATTCAAAAAGTGAATTTAACTCTGTTGCCTATACCGTTTCAAAAGAAGGTATTGAATTGTGAGTAAATCAGAGGTTCAACGCTGGTTTAAACTGTCTCGTATCGACCTACTCATGGCTGAACACTTGCTATCTTCGAAAAACCCTGAAATGTGGATTGGTGTTGTTTTCAATTCGCAGCAGAGTGTTGAAAAGTCAATTAAGGGAATACTTACCTACAATTCGGTTAACTGATACTCAAGTTTTAGAGGCGCTGGCTCTCGCTAAAAGCGTTTATTCTGAACTAGCTGCCAAAATGAGTACAAACGAAGGGCTTTAGTTTTCGAATTAACCTCAAACTCAAGGCGTCTTGGTTGCCCGATGGCATCTTAATTCAGAGGAAAATCAAGCTCATCGGCCCCGGTAGATCAAAATAACTCTTTGGCTCAAGACAAATCAGGTTTGCAATTTGTCGAAGAGGCCTATTGGAGGATGGGCCGGATAGGAATTTCTAGCCGAATCAAAGTATCTCTAACCTTGGTTTTTGAAATCCCAAGGTGCTTTTCAATATCACGAAAAGAACTTCCTCGAACGTATAAATCGGCAAATTTTTGATCAGGCTCTGCAGAATTAGAAAAAGTTAACAGTATGAAATTATGTGACTTTGGCCACATTGCCTGTTGTTGGATATGGGTCACCAGGTCCAACATGGTGAAAAGGCCTCTTGTTCAGACCCCCAAATCTCATCTATTTTTTCCCATCTCGAACACAGTAATATTATGTCTGCTTCCATATTTTTATTTCAATTTGCTATAATCAAATTTGTGAGACTTCTCGGGAAAAACATCATTAATGATTTCAAAAAGAAACACTCATCGAGTCGAAAAGCACTTGATCGTTGGGTCAATTCGACGTGGGTGGAAATGAAGTTCGCGCTATTATGAAAATTCAGTACGGCGTAAAAATAGTTTTGGTTACTCACGTTTTAACACATGCTGATTACGATAAAAATAAATGGAAGGAGTAAATTATGACGGCGGCAGAAAAATTATTGATTCTCTTAAATTGGATCTTAAGGCTTACGCACTTAAAGCTGACCCAACTTACTTAAAACACGTAAAGATTTTTCCTCTTCAGGCCATCACTTCAAAAGCTCAACATGGTGCTGCTTTTAAAGGTTATTGAAAGGCTCATCATACTTTTAAATGAAGAATCTGACTATGGCGTCGAAGTCTATTTACAAACTCTTTCTGAGCTGGTGAGTAAGTACGAACGGAACGAATATAAATCTTTGAAAATATCTGGTTTGAATATGCTGGTCTATCTAATGGAACTTCAGGAGCTTACTCAAGCTGATCTTGCTAAAGAGCTTGGCGGTCAGCCCATCGTTTCAAAAATTTTAAAGGGCGAACGAGAACTAAATATACAGCAGATCAAAGTACTGAGTAAAAGATTTAAAGTCGCTCCGGGAATATTTATTAAAATCTTAAAAAATAAATAAATTTCATAAGGCCAGGCTCGTCGTTTGTGCTTCAGCAGGTTTAATATTCACTTCGCTGCACGGAAGATCTCAAAGACATAGCCCTGACTGTGTAAGGTTTTAATTTAATTTCGCTTAACGCTGCAAGACTGCAGTCGCAGACGCACAATATGGAAACTCTCGATGTATGTGGTGCTAAATATGGGGGCCGATCACAGTCTTGGCCCAGATTTCAAAATCTTTGTGTCATTTTTAGCTTCAAGTCAGCCCAACACCTAGGACACAGCCATTTAATTAATAAACCGATTGCTGCTTGCTATAAAAAAATAATAAGAGCTCTAGTGGAGATTCTAGGCCAGCGAAATGTTTCGAAGGCAGAGAAAAATTGTTCAAAAGGATGTTTAGTGATTAAGTTTAGTCGTTCGGTGAATTCAGTAGTGTTAGGTATTGTTATTGTTGTATTAGCAGCGTGCGCTTCAAACGTGAAACGAGACGATATTCCAAATACAGCAAACCCTCAGGCCGAAATTTCCAAATTGGAAACGGATATAAATTCAGCTGTTCAGAAAAATGTAGATGTTTTAGCTTCCAGTGAATTTCGTGATGTTAGAAAGTGGCTAGGCGAAGCCAAATCAGATATGACCAAAGGCGAAAAGCAGGAAGAGATTTTAAATGATATTAGAAAGTCGCGTAACTTTTTAGATAATGCCTATTCCACGGCTGGGAATCGAGATTCCAAAGCACCTGGACTTTTTGAATCACGTCAAGCTGCTATAAAAGCAGGGGCTTCTAGTTACACTGAATTACAGAATGAATTTGAAACAGCTGATTCCAAAGTCAGTTCAAATGCAGATTCGCTGGGTTCTATGAGTGCTGAAAAACTGGCAGAAATACAAGACTTGTATGTCACTCTTGAAAAACACGCAGTGATTGTCCAGCAATTGGGTGTATCTCAATCGACTTTAAATGGGGCTCGTAATGATGGCGCGGCAAAAAAAGCGTCTCTGACGTTCAAAAAAACTGAGCTGTCTATAAAAAATGCAGAGTCTGCAATATCGACAAACGTACGCAACCCGTCTGGATATGAAAAAGCTGTGACTGAAGCGACGGCAGATACGACTCTTCTGGTGGATGTAATGACAACCATCAAGGAAAATAAAAACTTGCCAGAATCAACCGCTTTAAAGATGGTTGCTCAAAATCGACAAATAAAAAATTTGAAGACTGATTTATCGACAGTGACAACAGCGGGAGCAAAAGCTCAAACTGCTTTGATAAATAAGAATGACAAATTGTCTACCGAGCTCAACGGAAAAAATAAAGATTTAAACACTGCCAACCAGCAAGTTGAAATCCAAAAGGCCATCGAAGCCGCTCGAACGCAGTTCGCTGCTGATGAGGCTGAGGCTTATCAACAAGGTGGCAATTTGGTTATTCGAATGAAAAATGTAAACTTTGCATCCGGAAGCTCTGACTTGCCGGGCTCATCCACAGCAAGTTTAGCGAAGATATCTAATGTGGCTAAGGCTTTGAAGGCTACGCAAATTAAAATTGAAGGACACACGGATTCAGTTGGTACTGAGACGCAAAATAAATCCATTTCTCAGCTGAGAGCTCAAGCGGTAGCCTCTTATTTTAAGTCCAACGGATTTGGAAATATAGATGTGCAGTCAGAGGGCTATGGGTTTGAAAAACCAATTGCTACTAATAAAACCAAATCTGGTCGAGCCCAAAATCGACGTGTAGACGTGATTATTACCCCGGCAGGCACTGTTAAAGAATAGTATTTATTTTTTAGGCCTAATAAAAAAGACGACCAATTTGGTCGTCTTTTTTTTAATTCACCAAGCGACTATTTGGACCGAGTCAATGAACTTACAGATATTGCAATTGCCAGTCGAGCTGAACTGTTACTTTTCTTTAACGCGCAAAAGAGCAAAATATATTCTCCAGGATTTTTCGAATCTGTTGAATTTAAAAAACTATTTTCTAGCAGTAAATCTATTGTTAAAATTATTAAAAATAATGCTATCTATTTAGAGGGTGATACTAGAATTTCTTGCAAAGACAATTGATGATCGAAAATAAAACGGGATACTCTTTAGGATGGTTCACGAACCGCCCCTCAAAGTGCACAAACCCATAGGGTGGCTTCACATTTTTCTTCCCAGACTTTACATGCTTTGCCCGCTGAGTTTCCTGCAGCATCGGTCGAAATGAAATTCCTTGAAACTATAAATCGGCAATTTTTTGATCAGTCGCAGGCGAACACCAAAAAACTTCAAAAAAATCTAAGAGTTAACATTTCGTACGATAGAGTTTGGACATTTAAGAACTAAGCAAACAAAAAGCCATCCAAAATTACGCACTATTAAAATATACTTTCTATTTCATTTCTTAACCAAACATGAAATGGATCTTGATGACTTCGATTATGCCATAGCATTTTTGTCTCTAGAACAATCTTTTGAACGGGCAACTCTACTACCTCAAGATTAAAATTATTTTTATAAAAACAGGCTAGTCTTTCTGGAGCTGTTAAAATTAAATCAGATTTTAGCAATACCAAAGGTGGTGTTAGAAAATTATTAAATTTTGCTACAATTTTTCTTTGAAGCCCACGACTCTTCAGCACGTCGTCAATGCGACTTTGACTATTTATTGGAACATCAATTTTTATATGATCAAATTCTAAATATTTTTTTAAATCTTGCCTCCCCATAAGAAATGGATGATTTTTTCTTACAAGACAAACTTGGTGATCTTTTCCTATTTTTTTCAAATGAAAAGATTTTGAGGGTTCTTTGATAAACGCTGCAATCGCGATATCGTACTCACCCAGCTCCAGTTCTTTTAAGGGTACTTCGTCATTCAAACTAATTGTTCTTATAGAAGCGTTTGGAGCCTTTTCGCACAAAATGCGGAAAAGTTTTTCGATGACTATGACTTCAAAATAAGTGGTGCAAGCAATTACAACTTCGCGACTATAATCTTCAAGATTAAAAATAGGCTTTGAATAGATTTGCTCTGTCGTCAATAAAATTAGTTCAATTTTCGGCAGTAAAGCTTTCGCACGCTCGGTGAGGCCATATCCTTTTCTTGTCCTGATAAACAGAAGGTCCTGAAATTCCTCGCGCAATCTTTTCAACTGATAACTTAAAGCCGGTTGGCTTAAATGAAGTCGTTTTGCGGAAATAGAAAGACTGCGTTCTTTAGCAAGAACACAAAATATTTTGAGCAAATTAAGGTCTTTATTTGTTATATCCATATTTTCTATATCTTAAATTTAAAATTTAAAATTGTTTTATATTACATTCAAAGGTATTTCAAGGCTATTAAAAGGAGATTTTATGAAGACGTATTCATTATTTATGATTTTAATTATGCTAATCAGTGGTTCAGTTTGGGCCTCAAACACTTCACAGGCGAAAAATGTTAAAACGATTGTTATGGTTATTAACGAAGGATTCTGGGCGCCAGAATATTATGAACCCAGAGCCATTTTTGACCACGATGGATACCAAATCACTGTTGCTGGAGAAGTGGCTGGTCTAATTCATCCAGATAGTCGCAATACTGAATTTGCCGCTGTAAGAGCTGACATTACCTACGAGCAGATCGATATTTCCAAATATGATGCCATTACTTTTGCAGGTGGCAATGGGGCTTGGACAAGCTATTTTCCAAATCCTGTTATTTATAAAGTTTTAGCTGAGGCGTTTGCAAAAAAAGATATGATCACGGCTCTACTTTGTTCATCAACCGGCTTACTGGGAGTCGCAAATAATTTCGATGGAAAATCTACTCCGATAGCTAAAGGTAGGCATGTAACAGGATATTATCGAGTCGTCGCACTTCTAAAAAATATCGGCCAAGTAAGTTATGATGCGGGAGAAAAAGATAAGCCCTTTGTAGTCGTTGATAAAAATCTAATCACCGGAAGAGATCCGATGTCAGCCGAATTGTTTGGAAGAGAAGTTTCTAAAAAACTGAAACAACAACTATAGTTCAATAAAATAAACGAGATAAAATCGTTTGGATACTGAAGGACTTGAATCGGGATCTTTCTTCATTCCGCGGGTTTTCTGTAAAAGACATCAAAGAATTTCATCATTTTAAATGCACCCAACAGGGTGTTTTTTTTATTTTTTCCTGTTATTCAGTAAATTATATCGCTCTTGCTCTTCAGGCTTTCGTCGTTAATAGGTTAGTAGAATTTTAAACATTGAACGTTGTATTTTACAACTTTAGCCCAATTTAAAGTTTCGCTAGCTATTTTCCAAAAAGTGGATACACCAGCGCCTTCAGGATAACCTTTTAGTGTAAAATCGTCTTCATTCGAGGTAATGACATCAGATAATGCTTTGTATGTTTCTGTATTTATCGATCGACCTTTTCGAACCGATTTTTGAATTGTTTCTAAAGCTGCTTTTTTTATTTGATTAAACGCGTAGGAAAGATCTTTTAATTTATCTGCACCTGCAGAATCACCAAATTTCGATAACAGTGTTTTGCCGTCCATTCTTAATATTGATACCAAATGCGATTCTATTTTTGCATCCATGAGTTCACTAGCAATATCAGAATAGTGACCAAAAACAAATTCTGCTTTTAGCCAATTTTTTGGATCGAAGGCATTTTCCGCCAGAGAGGTTACAAGAGCTCGAATCTGAGGATGAAATTGATACAATACCGATCTGTCTTCCGGACTTAAATATTCCAGTGTTTTTAACAGGGACAGAACGCCCAATTGGTGATCGCTCTTAAAAGCAAATTCGACAATTCCTGTTAGCATTTTAGCATCAAGCCGTGCAAACGAAGCCATCGGATTGACCATCGTTTTCCATGACATACCAAGCTCTTGGGCCAATACCGGCGCTTGACCATTTTTAAATAGCGAATCCATTCGAGATCCTAAAATAGCCATTAGCTTCTCATCTGGAAATTTAGATGGAAGGTTTAACTCTAACTCGGACGTGGATTCATTTCCCTTAGTATACTTTCTCCGCATCGGCATAAGTGGCAACGCCGTGGCGATCCTTAGGCCACGATCGCTTTGAATTGATTGTTCGATCAAATTTGTTAAAATCGGGGTTGAGCTCGACTTTTCAGGCATTTTAATATCTTCAGACATAATATAAATTATTTTGCTTGTAGCAATACGTCGTAATTGATTGCGATCATCTGGCTTCATGCGGCTCAAAAACACTAAGGCCGATTGCCGAATTCCTTGCTGGTCTGATTCCAGCAAATCCAAAATACCATTTTGTCTAAAAAATTCTGCTGCCTGAGATGTACGCAGTTCCGAATTGTGTTCCAACAGTGCAAGCTTTTCCACGTCGCCAGCAAATGCCAATTTCGCTAAAAATAGGCTTAGGACGACCGTCCGTTTAACCCAATTCATTTTATCTCCACTCCGCTTTCGCCGGTACAAAGTTTCTTATACTGTCTTTTTAAAGCTAACACTATGCCATACAGCGACCATTAGGGCGGTTATGGGGCCAAGCAGAGCCTCGATCTCAGAAAGGCGTTAGGCAACTGTAATATGTTTTTACATCTTGGCTTAGCTCTCGCTAAACAGCTCTAGCTAAAAATATTCTAGACTCCTACTGAAACTTCACCCTACCGAAAGCCCTTGTGGGAGTTAAAGATGAAATTCTTAATTGTCCTTACCTTTCTTATTCCATTTCACTCTGAATTAGCAAAAAGTAAACCGACACCCAAAAGTGCAAAAATAGAAAAAGAGGATACGACTCCCAATGAATGGAAAGTAGTTAAATTGAAGTCATCTGCTGAAAACGGCGATAAAGGTGATTTGTATCTCGATCCCTTGAGTTGTCACTATGTAATCAAACGGCAGGATCTTTCCATTACATTAATTACTGACAAAACCACAAACGCAGAAAGTTTTCAGATTACCTTTCCCAATCAAAGAACTATTATTGGCGCTGTCGAGAACAATCCAGCCTGTTTTCATAGCCTGACTGGCGAGAAAAAAAAAGGTTACATGATAAAAGCTATCAACAGCTCCAAATTAGAAAGCCAAAATGAAATGCAGAACTGCATCGATTCCGCAATTTATAAAGATAAAAGAAAAGCTAATTATGTTGTGACTGAAATTTGGTACGTCCCCACAAAAGATTACTGTCGAGGCCCAAGTTTTCAAAGTGATTGCTGGGAACTAAGTCAAAAATTTATAATTAAAAATGGAACCGGATTAACATTTCTAAAAGGTTACGGGCCCAATATCGGCAGCAACATAACTCGAAATGATTTAAAGGTCAGAAGTGAAGACCAGAGCAAGTGTGTTGTCAGTGCCAATGATACAAAACGCGAAGATAAAAAATTTCAAGACCAACAAAAGAGTGCCTTACAGCAAAAATAACTTATTTCCCAGACGTCTGCCGATCACCCAAGCATTGCAAAGGATCTTCAATCCATAAAAAATTAAATCTATCCTTGGCAGGAAAAATAAATATTAGTGTTTGGCTCTAGGACTTTCAAGATTTGAATTTAAGTAAAATCTTGGTGAGCGAAGAGTCGGTAACACGAATTGCCGGGCAATGCGGCACCTTCACAGCGCCCACAGGGACGCTCGCTCTTTACAGCAGGGACTTTAACTTTAAGGGCGGCAGTTTTGTTCATAACAACGGACTGTTTTATTTGGACAGATTTACCTCATGCGTAGGCGTGACGACCGGTTTCAATGTGCCATCGGGAATCAGCCTGTACAATTTAACTATCGGCAGTCAGGCAGGATGTAGTCCTCCGTATAATGTTGTAGTGGGAGTCAATCAAACAGTCACTGTGAATGGCGACTTATCAATAGCAAGAACTGGTAACGGCACGATTGATGTCAGTAATGGAATTTTGAATGTTTATAAAAATGTCACCGTTGGTGTCGGAGTCACTGGGGGCACGACTAATATTCGTTTTGTAGGCACGGCGACTCAGTCATTGAGTCAAACAGGTGGAGGCGTGTTTCCCGGCTCAGGATTATTGATAAATAAAACGGGTGGTTCCGTGAACCTAGCTACCGCCATAGGAATGGCGTTCGCTAAGAACGTAACATTTCAAACGGATTCGATAGTAAATATGAATGCGTTTGGATTTACTGGAATTAACAGTCTAACCCTGACTGCTGGTAGCATTGTCAATAAAGGCGGCGCGACTCTAAGTTACACATCATGGAACGGTCTTGGGACCTTGAATCCCTAATTTCAATTAGAGTCCAAATGTATTCCCCCGACGGGTCAGGCCCCTTTTTCAATAATTCAGGCTCGTATTGGACAGTAGGATACTTGGTTTTTAAACCGGTCTAGCTACTGAAACGTGGAAAAAAAAATCGACCAGTTGCTCAATTCGAAAAATTTAGCTAAAAAGCAGTCTATGATACTCAAACAACTTACATATGAACTTGAAGGTCAAACCGTTACGAAAAATTGGGTGACTGAAAATAACTTTTCAATGCCTAAAAAAATTGTGGTCGTCGACGATAGTTTTTCCGCTGATCGTTATGTGGCTTTAGCCAGTGAAGGCACGTCCTTTGTTTGGAAAGGTGACTATCACAATGCCAAGCAGCTGCTGCAGGCGGTTCAGCGCAGAATTAAAAAACACGCCCCCGCTAGCAAAGCAACTGATCCTGAAACCATGTCCAAAGAGTTTTATCGCCATCGTCAGCACCAGGCCCACAAGGCGCAGCTTTTATCGCGACTGATGATCTGCGTAGAAGAGGATTTTTCCATTCAGCTATCCCGGGCCCCTGATCTGAGCCAGGCGATTTTGGAAGCCTCAACCCCCATGTCGCCGTTTACCATCGGAGGTTTTTTAATAAGCCTGCGCGAACTTCAAGGTTTTGTGGGCGCTTACGAATGGCGGAAAAAAGGTGTCGCTATTTCTGCCTTAAATGGCCAGAAAATTCATGCCCACTATGGCGTCTTTTCCCCAGTGCGTGGTGAATACTTGGATCTTGTGGCAACGACACCTTTTCCAGTTTCAACCCTAACTGCATTTGATATCGGTACGGGAACAGGTGTAATTTCTGCTATCCTAGCTCAACGTGGAATTCAAAAAATTATCGCAACTGACATGGATGACCGTGCTATTCAATGTGCAACAAGCAATATTGAAATCCTAAATTTTACTAGACAAGTCCATGTTGAAAAAACAAATCTGTTCCCTGCTGGCAAAGCAGATCTGATCGTCTGCAATCCGCCCTGGCTGCCTGCCAAACCTACGTCCGCTATCGAACGTGCGGTTTACGATGACGACAGCGTTATGTTAAAGGGTTTTTTAACCGGTGTTGGTGAACATCTGACTGAAAACGGTGAAGCCTGGTTGATCATCTCTGATCTGGCCGAGCATCTGGGGCTGCGAAGCCCCACGGATTTGCAAAGCTGGATTGCAAATGCAAAACTTGAAGTCGTTGATTGTATAAAGATTCAGCCTCGTCATTCAAAAGCTAACGATGACGAAGACCCCTTACATTCAGCGCGTTCAAAAGAAATCACGATGCTTTGGCGCCTTAAAAAACTATAAATTTTGTGATACAATCCAAGCCCGTGTCCAAGAATTTTGAAAATTAAATCCACCATCCAACATAAAACAACCACGGTTCAGAGTATGTCCGAATGGTTGACGTGAGTCTCAAAACTCGGCCTTTCAAAAAAAGCTGCCGATCCCGTAGATAAAAAGATACACGCCAAATTAAGTCCTGCCCAACGAGCAATTCGGCAGAGCTGAGGGGCTACCAATTGCATTTTCTTAAAAAAATGGGTTTTGTAAACTCTTAAATCTAACAAAGGAAAATTTATGAATTTTTCAAAAAAATGGTTAAGTGCTACGATTGCTTTTATTTTTTCAGCTCAACTAGCAAAAGCTCTTGATGCAGGGTCAAGAAAGTCGTGATTTAGATTCAGAACAAAAACAAAAAACGCTCTCTATCCGAGCCAATCAACTATGCCAGCTTCTAAACAATAGTCCAAAAGCTCAGTCTATAAAGTCTGAATATCAGCTTTCCCCGGGCGGTAGTGTGAAACTTTTAAAAATATAGTTTGTGGAATTGGCGAATAAGTTGATTTTCTAATTGTACCTTTTGGAAAATGACAACCTGTTCAATCCTAATATATGGCCGTGCGTTTTACATAAAAATACATTAAATTTGGTGCCTATGAAAAAACAATTTAGTCTGCAAGATGGCAACAAAAAAAAAGACCGCGTAGTTGAGGCCATCAAACACGATGTTAACAAGTACTTGGCCAGAGAGCGCCGCAAACCCTTACCCACCGGTGTCGACTTCTTGGATTTTCATTGTAAAGTCGGAGCTGACGCCGCCTCCGCAAAAATAGTTCATGTTAAAGAAATCGGCAAATCGATGGATGCGATTGTATCACAAAATGTAACTGCCATTTATATTGAGATACAAGCAAGACCGGGCGTCCGCACGAAAAAAGATAATCCTGAAAAAATTTGAAGTCTTGAGAGGCGTATTTGTCTTAGTCGCCTAGCTTTGCTTGCCCATCGACATGGGTTACCGACGGGTCACCAACACAGAAAGTAGCCGGTGGGCAGTCCCAATCATTCTCGCTGGGAACAGCATCTGTATGAACCATTTTGCACGCAGCTGGAGAGTCTGCAGAATACCCCAGAATCCCCGGTTGTCGACACGTCACTTCCATATCGTTGTTATTGGCTTTGTTAATTAGCTCCGCAAGTTCTGGAATCTGACTTTGTATATAACAAGTAGATGGACCTGATATTCCACTAAAAGGGCGCATTGATGCAGCCTCACTTAGATTTGTTCTAGAAAACTCAATCCCGTATTTTTTATTGTCTATTCCCTGCCAGGCTAACTTACCTTTTTCCATCTCTACTTCGCGAACAATAAGTTGATAAAATTCGTTCGTCCCTGCCGCAGAAGCCTTGAATTGAAATCCATTTGGCTTTTCTGTGATACCAAACGGGATTAAATTTGCAATTACGCCGTCGTCGAATATTACAGTCAATACTTCTAATCCCCCAGTTTGGGATTTAGGCTTCATAATCGCATTGCATCTAATTTCGTTTCGATAGTCACAACAGTTAAGTTTTTAGTCTTTAAGCATTTTTAAAATTTTCAAATTATTTTCGGCTGCGGATTTTATCGTGACCATTGTATTAGCCGGACTGATTAGCGTGCACTGGGTTTTGACTCTCCTACCCTCGAAACCAACATGTCGACTTGACCTTCACTTGAGCTACTGACTTGAATCGCGTATTCTTTATAGCCATCTAGTTTAAATTCTACGGTTTTAAAAATCGAAGAGCATTTGGTTTGCATTTCAAAACTAACGGCGTCGACGACAGTTTTTAAGCCAACAGGAACAAGATCAAACCAAAATTTTCCTCCTGCCGAAATTCGATAGTACCCTTGACTATCGGTCTTAAAGTAAAATAGTCCGCCATATTTTTTCGTTTCTGCAGTAAATGATTTTTCTGGAGTCGCCAAATAATTAATTTTATTTTGCTTTTCCAATTTAAGACCATTCTTTTTTTCTAAGGAAATCTTCTCAGGCTTACCATGCGTTAAAATAGTGGGTTGTTGCTCCCAAAGTTTAAATTCAGCAGCTAAGTTGGTAGCGTATGCCGAACAGTCTCCGTGCATTTCATTCATTGGTCGACTTTTTTCAGCAGCTTGAATAGTGGCCGAAAAATAAACTAATAAAAAGAAATAGAATCTCATTTTTCCTACTTTTGTTGAAGATATTAATCGGCACCTTGTCTAAATAGCATGTCACCTGCATAAAGAATTCTAACTAAAGATAATCCGTGTAACCTTTTTCTCCGGGAGTATAAAAGGAATCGGGATCCGCAACCTTAAGAGGCGTTTTGTTTTTCAATTTAGTTACCAAATCTGGATTGGCAATAAATGGACGCCCGAACGCAAACATATCACCCATTTTTTCACTTAAATCATGCTCGGCTCGTTTAACGTCATATCCCCCGCTTAATATAACTGCACCGCTAAAATTTTGGCGAATTTTTAATTTCACGCTGGGACTTACGGCAGGAGCTCCCATGGAACTATGATCGACGATATGAATATATAAAATTCCTAATTTATTTAACTCAAATGCCAATCGTTCATATTGATCTTCGAGATGAGGAAAGTTTTCCATCCCGTTGAATACGCCATACGGAGAAAGTCGAATCCCCACTTTGTCAGGTCCTATTTTTTTGATAATGGCTTTGGTGACCGCTAGCGCAAAGCGGTTTCTATTCTCTAAACCCCCGCCCCAATTGTCTTGTCGATGATTGCTACTAGGATTCAGAAATTGATCGATCAAATACCCATTCGCGCCATGAATTTCCACACCATCAAATCCAGCTTGAATAGCCAAATCGGAGGAATGAGCGTACTCTTCGATAGTCGATTCAATGTTTTGAGCGGTCATTTCTTCAGGAATTGGAAACGGCTGCATTCCATTTTGATCAGTCCACATCGTGCCAGGCGCCGCCATCGGGGAAGGAGCTATAATTTCAAGTCCCTCTGGCATATTGTCTGGATGAGCCACTCGTCCACAATGCATCAATTGCACAAATATTTTTCCTCCCAAGCGATGAACCGCATCGGTCACTTTTTTCCAGCCATGAACATGTTCAGCTGTATAGAGTCCAGGAATCCGAGCATAACCCAAACCGTTACCAGACGTCGAAGTCCCTTCCGTTACGATCAATCCTGCCTCTGCTCGTTGAGAGTAATACAGAGCGACTATGTCGCCGGGCGTGTTCCCTAGGCACCGTGATCGAGTCATCGGGGCCATTACGATTCGATTCTTAAGTTGCATTTTACCAAGTTTGAAATTCGAAAAAATATGTTGAGACACAGAGACCTCCTTAAATTAGCCAATCGTTCACTATTAACCTATTCCCTGAATGCGAGGTAAGCAACGCTTAGAAACAAAAAACAAACGGTTTTTTCTGGAATTTTCGCCAAATTTGCAGTATTGACTACAGCAACGGAGGTTTCGATGACTAAAGGAATTTTGTTATTATTTTTATTAGGTGGTTTTTCGGCTTTTGCCAAAGATTCTCCAAATCAAATACCAGTAAAAACCGTTGAGCATGTAGATTTAACGCGTTATTTAGGAAAATGGTATCAGATCGCAGCCATTCCTCAATTTTTTGAGCGAAATTGCTTTTCTAATACATTGGCAGATTATTCATTAGCAGAGTCCGATAGTATTTCCGTTTACAACACCTGCTCGGACAGAGATGGCAAAATGATTTCCGCAACTGGACGCGCAAAAGTTGTGGATTCAAATTCAAATGCAAAATTAAAAGTCACGTTTCTAAAGTTTTTCAATTGGCTTTATTTAGCTGGCGGTGACTACTGGATTTTAGATCTTGATACAAACTATCGCTGGGTCATTGTCGGGGAACAAACCCATAAATATGGATGGATTTTGGCAAGAGACCCCTATTTGTCAGATGCTGACTTAACCATGCTAAACGGGAAATTGAAACAGCAAGGGTATGACACTTGTAAATTCTTAACTGCCCGTCAAAATGGCGGCGCTAGCTCGCGAGTACCCCTATGCTTACGATTTCAAATTTAAATAAAACTTACTCCAATGGAGTCAGAGCTTTAAATTCAATAAACCTAAAAATTGACAAAGGCATGTTTGGACTTCTTGGTCCAAACGGTGCTGGCAAATCAAGTCTCATGCGGACAATCGCAACACTTCAAGACCCAGACGAGGGCTCTATAGTTTTTGATGATATTGATGTACTGCTCGACAAAGAGAAAATGAGATCTTTACTTGGTTATTTGCCGCAAGAATTTGGCGTCTATGGGACATCTACGGCAATAGACCTTTTGAATCACCTAGCTATCTTAAAACGTATTACTGACAATCGGGTGCGCAAGGATACGGTCGATCGTCTATTGGAGCTCACTAATTTATCAAATCATAAAAATAAAAAATTGGGAGGTTTTTCAGGGGGAATGAAGCAACGTTTTGGAATCGCTCAAGCTTTGCTAGCACATCCTGAAATAATAATTGTCGACGAACCCACCGCTGGGCTTGATCCAGATGAACGGGACAGGTTCCATAATTTACTTAGCCAAATTGGTGAAAATGTGACGGTCATTCTTTCAACTCATATTGTATCAGACGTTACCGATTTATGCCAGGACATGGCCATCATAAACAATGGTCAAGTTTTAGTTCAACAATCACCACAACAAGCCATCACTGATCTCACTGGTAAAGTATGGCGAAAAGTCTTTGATAGATCGCTTGCTGAATCCATTGCTTCAAAATACAAAGTGATATCGTCCCGTTTAATTCATGGGCAAATCATGTTGCGCGTCTATGGGGATACGCTGCCCGACCCAGGATTTGTGGCTGCCCCCCCAGAACTTGAAGATGTTTATTTTTCCCATATTCGATCTTACATTCAATAAGGAAAATATGTTTTACAAACTGCTCCGATTTGAAATAAAAGACCGACTTTTGCGATTTTCATCCCTGGTGTACTTCATGCTCTATTTTACAATATCTTTTTTGATGTCCATAGCGTTTGCAGGTGCGTTTAAAGGCGCCAATGTAAGTTTTGGATTATCCAATAAATTGCCTTTGAACAGTCCGATTGTAATTCACTACATTGTCGCACTCGTTGGTTATTTGGGACTTCTTTTGGCTGCCCCGTTGTTTGGTCAATGAATCAATAAGGATTTTGAAAATGGATTTAGCCAAATTCTTTTTGCCACTCCAATCAAAAAAAGAGTTTATTTTTTAGTTCGGTATCTTGGTTCTTTGATTTCGACGCTGGGGATTTTAACATCAATTGGGATTGGAATCTGGGTCGCCACACTTATGCCTTTCGTAGACAGAACTCTGGTGGCTGAAAGTCATTTTTGGTTTTATCTAGCACCTTACATAACAAATTTAATTCCCAATATCATAGTATTTGGTGGTCTCTTTATTGCTTTTGTCGCCGTTTTTAAAAAAATGGCCCCGGTCTATTTGGCAAGTATTGCTGTTTTCACAGGCTGGCTTATATCACAAAGCCTTACAACCGACCTTGAAAACAAATTCATTGCGGCACTTATTGATCCCCTTGGTTTAGAGGCCGCTTCACAGATTGTTCGCTATTGGTCGCTCGCAGAACAAACTTCTAAAGTAATTCCTATGAATGGCGTATTTTTATACAATCGCCCTTTATGGGCGATGATTGGTTTTGTTTTTCTATTGGGCGCCTATTTACTATTTGATCCTTTCCGCGTTTTAAAGGAAAAAAAAAGAACCCTTGCCGAATCAGCACCTAATTTACCTTTTAATAAAATTAAAAATTTCATCGTCCCCTTCAAATTCCAACCAAATCCTAGTAAAGTTTTTTTTGGCCTTGCGTGGTCAGAATTTAAACAAGCTTTCTCAAACATTTATTTTTTAATGGTTCTACTTTGTGGAATTGTTTATATATTTTCAATCAGTGGTCAAATTGGAAAATTCTTTGGAACGGAAACTCTGCCAGTTACTTATGACGTACTAGAAGTGATAGGTGGCTCTTTTGGTTTGTTTATTGTAATATTGACCTCTTTTTATTCTGGCGAGCTCATTTGGAAAGATAGAGAGCAACATTTTTTTGAACTTGTTGATTCCAAACCCGTTTCAAACGTTCAGCTCTATTTGTCTAAGCTTTTATCTTTATGTTTGATTCAGATTTTTTTATCTGTGGTAATTCTTATATGCTGTGCCCTTATTCAAGTATTCAAAGGCTATTATAACTTTGAATGGGAAGTTTACTTTCAGCATCTCTTTATTTATGCATTGCCAGCGCGTTTTATGGTCTGTGTTCTGGCTCTTTTTATTCAAAACATTGCCAGTCACAAATACATGGGTCATTCTTTTGTAATCCTATATTTTGTTCTTTTGATTTGGATGCCTTCCCTTGGTCTGGACCATCATCTTTACCTTGTCGGGCAAGTTCCCCGGGCTTCGTATTCTGATATGAATAAATTTGGAACATCCGCTTGGCCGTTTTTAGTCATCGGCCTGTATTGGGCCTTCTTCCATCTGGGATTAGCGGTTTTAACTGTTTTATTATGGCGAAGGGGCACCGATTCAAATCTTAAAACAACTCTAAAGGAATTCAAACGCCGGATTCAATTTAGAGACAAACTCGTTCTACTAGTCTCGGTATCAGGCTGGAGTCTGACCGGCGGATTTTTATACTACAACACAAATGTTTTGAACTCATACGAAACCAAATCTGAAAAAGAATTTAAACTTGTCGATTACGAACGCTCCTATAAAAAGTTTGAAAAAATAGCTCAACCTGAAATCATTTCAGTTCACCTGGACGTCGATATTTTTCCCGAATCACAATCTCTTAAGGCGGCGGGGTTTTTCAAATACAGAAATAAGACATCTCAGCCAATCAAGCAAGTTTTGTTAAATCTTGATCATAGCTTGGAGCTGCAAGATCTTTCTTGGTCAAAACCAGCTCATCTTTTTAAAGACGATAGACGTCTTGAAGTTAAAATTTTTGAGTTTGAAAAACCTCTTGTTCCAAACGAGGAAGTGAGTCTCGCTTTTCATGATTCTCTGACTCCAAAAGGATTTGCTAATGACGAGTTTCAAAAAAAGATCGTTCAAAATGGCACTTTCATTTCGGGTCCAGACTTTGCCCCTATTGTTGGCTATAGTCCTGACAGAGAGCTTAGTGAAGACAAAAGCCGCAGAAAATATGGCCTACCCGAGCGCCCCAGAATCGCTGATGTAGATGATAAAACCGCATTGGCAAAAACTTATATTTCAAATGAAGGAACTTGGATCGAATTTGATGCTATAGTCAGCACTTCTAAAGATCAAATCGCAATCGCTCCGGGGTACTTAATAAAAGATTGGAAAAAAGGCGAAAGACGATTTTTTCAATATAAAATGGACCAACCAATTTTAAATTTTTACGCGTTTTTATCCGCTCGCTATGAAATTGCTCGTGATCAATGGAATGAAGTAAAAATAGAGGTGTTTCACCACCCTGGGCACACAACTAATATTGCGAGAATGATCAAAGCAGTGAAAAAATCGTTAGATTATTACACTAAAAATTTCTCGCCCTATCAATTTAGACAATTCAGAATTCTGGAGTTTCCGCGATACGCCCAATTTGCACAAGCATTTCCAAATACGATTCCGTTTTCTGAAGGTATCGGATTTATAGCAAAGGTTAAGGACCAAGATCCCGAAAGCATAGACTATCCATTTTACGTCACTGCACATGAAATGGCTCATCAGTGGTGGGCTCACCAGGTCATCGGCGGTCGGCTCCAAGGCAGCACGATGTTGTCTGAATCTTTAGCTCAATATTCGGCACTGATGGTTCAAGAAAAAGAATACGGTCCGAAACAAATGAAAAAGTTTTTAAAATATGAACTCGACAGATACCTCAGTGGCCGAAGCCGTGAAATCAAGAAAGAACTTCCTCTCGCTTTGAATGAAAACCAACCTTACATTCATTATAACAAAGGCAGTCTCGTTTTCTATGCGCTTAAAGATTATTTAGGTGAAGATTTAGTAAATAAAGTCCTAAAACAATTTTTGAAAGATTTTTCGTTTAAGGAAGCTCCTTTTCCAAGAGCCGTCGATCTAGTTGAAAGGTTTAGGCAAGTCACTCCACTAGATAAAAGATATTTAATTGAAGACCTATTTGATACTGTTACGTTTTATGACAACAGAACGGACGCTATTGAAGTTAAAAAAGAAAATGGAAAATTTAAAGTCACTATTAAGGGTCAATGCAAAAAATTGAGAGCCGACGAACTTGGCAATGAAAATGAAATACCAATGAATGATTTTGTAGATGTTGGACTCTTCGACAAAGAGGGAAATATTCTTTACCTAGAAAAACATCGTCTTCAATCGGGAAACATTTATCTAGAATTGGAAGTTGATCAAGAACCATTCCGAGGGGGTATAGATCCAATTAACAAATTAATTGATAAGGTATCAGACGATAATTTAATAAAAGTTGTCGAAATAAAAATTTAGTAAAAGGAGAGGGCTGTCTCCTTTCGACCAAGAATTGTCACCCCTCCAATTTTGATACAAATCATTCTCAAATTGAAACATTTTTTCGTCCTCAAATTCATTTTATTTAATTATTTTGGATTCTAAAATGCATCTCTTAGTTTCATCGGGAGATCAAATGAAAATGATTTTACTTATCATCGCTTTTTTTAATTCTGTCTTAGCCAATCCCCAGTCAGATCGCTTTCTAGTTTACGATCTAAAAGACGGGATCAAAAATGCAACTAATCCGGACTTGCCTGCGGTCACTTGCAAAGCTACGAACAAAGACTTCCAACTCGTTGGCTCAAAACTAGCTCTACTAAATAGTAACTTAGATGAAAGAACAATACGATTTAATGGTGACGTAAATATAGTTTTCTCAGATCCCAAGCCAAATAGAGTAACCTACGAGGTTTTTAAAAGCGGTAAAAAAATTCAAAACGGATTTGTAGCCAAATCCTCAAAACCCACTGCCATTGATGTTGTTAAAAAACTAGCTTCGTGTATCTATACTTTGTCCGCTGCTGAGCTATTTGACCAAAATCCAAAACATTTGGCTATTAAAAATATATGCCTATACGGTTGGCTAAGGTTCGACCAAGTTACACATAGTTAGCGGCTTTTCATTTGAAGCAATTCCGAGCAATGTGCTAAAAGCGGC
>JAYTTH010000322.1:0-5365 GCA_043745515.1 Pseudobdellovibrionaceae bacterium
GTTCATAGGCCGTTGTTATTTCATGCTGAGCAGAATTGGTGTTTAGTTCTAATATTTCGTAAAAATTTGATTTCATAGAAGGTCTGTCCTAATTTAAATCCTTTAAATTATCTGTCCTTAAAGAAAATTATATCGATTTTAGTATAGGAAATTCAAGGCTAAACCGACCTAAATCTTCGGAAAGAGGTTAGTCGGTCTTTGGTCCAGGCCCTGTTCGCGCACTTATACAACAGCACGTAAGTTTTCCGGTTCTGTTAGATTCTTGCAGATATTTAAAAATTGGCCTGCAACAGGAGTGAAAGGCTGGGAAATAAGCACGGGCTCTCTATTTTTAATCGACTGCCAAACAGAATTATCAAATTCCAAAAACCCCACGTATTCAATTTGTAGTCCATAATATTTATTGCAAACACTTTTTATCGAATAACCTAGATCAGCTACAGATTGACTTCTAATCCCATTCAAAATGAGTTTAATAGGTTCACGATTTAGTTTATTGAAAGGTTCTAAGGTCAATCCTTCATTTTCCTTAAGATAGGATTTGAATGAAAATGGTTTTTCTAAGGACTTATGACGAAATTCTCGAAGGGTAGAAATTAATTTGGTAAAGGCTTCTGGCGTAGATTTACTTTTCAAATTTTGGCAAATGTAACTTTCAATAAATCGATAATTTTTTTCGATACTTGTCGGTTCTGGTGACGACACTAAAATTTTCTCGTCGCACTCAAGATATAAATTGAAATATTTCTCAAATGGACCGACTCCAAAATCTATCAAAATATAATCAAAATTAAGTCCACGTAAATCATTGATGAATTTGTGTTCGTCAAATTCAGTCATATTGAACGGCAACCAAGAATCCCAAATTCCTTGAATGTAGGAAAGTTTTGGATAAGACGTCGGAATTACTAATTCTGAAATTGGTTTTTGACCTTCTAAGTAGTGGCGCAAATTTAAATAGGAAGGATTTAAACCCAAGGCCGTGTGGATATTGGCCCCACTCAAATCCAAATCAATCACTAAAACGCTATATTGCAATTTTGAAAGTGTAAGTGCCAAACTCGAAGTGACAAACGTTTTTCCAACGCCGCCCTTACCAGACTGTACGGCCCAGATATTTTTTTTATTCGTTTCCGACGACGCGGTTTTATTCACTAATTCCATGTGAACCTCAAAGTGGTGTGTATTTTATGCCCTTTTTATTCTCTTCGGCTTCAGATGCTCTTAAATAAAGGGGTGAAACCAAATTCCATTCAAAGGCCGAGTCGTTCGGACGACTCACCCAAATGCTCCTGGCGAGCTGGCCATTTATGCCGGCCGCTGGATAATCGACAAGTCCTGGTGGTCTTAAGCATAAATTTTTAAGATCGTCTTTAATATGGGCCTCATAATTTAGAAAACCGTCACCAAAAACGGCGGTCGGTGAAACAATAACAGTGTCTAAATCTTGGACCCGAACGACCATTGGTGCAGTAGTGCATTTGATCTGTTTGCCTTCAACTACAAACTGCGAAAAGTAAACCATATTTTTATAAGCATTAATCATACAACTTATCGACTTAGTTTGGGATAAAGCACTTACAAGTGGATAATTCAATTGGGCTAGACTAGTCAGTGAATCGATTCCTACAATTGGCTTTTTAAAAACAAATGAAAACGATTTAGCCGAATTAATAGAGACTCTAATTCCGGTAAAGCTACCAGGACCCACAGCAGTGGCATACAAATCTATTTCAGAAATCTTCCAATCAAGCTTTGCTAGGCCTTGCTCGATAAATGCGTGTACTACTTCACTATGACTTTTCTGCTCGATGGATTTGGTTTCAAATTGAACAACATCATTTTCTAAAAAAGCCACGCTGCCTTCAGCAGTAGACGTTTCAATTGAAAGAATTTTCATCACTGCCTCAACATTTTATTTCACGATATTACATAAAGCCGAGCATTCGGCGAAAATCATTAAATAGGGCAAAGATCATCAAACTAAATAATAATATCATTCCTACTTTATGGGCTAGTTCGATCTTATTTAAACTCATTGGAGACCCTTTAATGGCTTCGATGGTATAGAACACAAAGTGACCACCGTCCAAAATTGGAATCGGAAGTAGATTCAAGATAAATAAATTAATTGAAATCAGGGCCATCATTTGCAGAAATGCACTGATGCCAATTTTAAAAGTTTCGTTTGCGGCCTGTGCTATTGAAAAAATGCCCCCGATATTTTTCGGAGACAATTCATTTTGAAGAAGTCTTACAAAGCTCAGTACGGTCATTACAGAAACGTCCCACGTCCTATCTGCAGCGTGATTTATTATGGAAAAAATATCGGAATATTTTAGTAGAACTGTCTCGGGAGGCGCGTACATTAAGTAGGGACTGATTCCTATGGTAAAACGCTTTTCTTCAGTGCCATGAGCCGTCATGTGGGTCGTCATGATGGGTGTGATTTCCATTTTGACAATTTCGTCATTTCTATTTACCGACAGATTGATTTTGCCACTTCCGGAAAAAGATTTAATTGTGTTTAAAATGTCTTCCCAAACTACCAGTTTATGATCATTTATAGAAAGGATTCGATCTCCTTTCATTAATCCAGCCACTTGAGCGGGAGAATCCTGCATGACCTTATCCACATAGAGCTGGGTGGATTCAATTTTTAGTGACTCGGCGGTCGCAATACCCGTTGGACCAAAATCTGAAATCGTAAAATCTTTTTCAAACTTTGTTTTAGAGTCATATTCATTTCGGGCAATTTTAAACGTAAGTTCGGTCGGCCTAGCTTTGGAAGGCGTATTAAACAAAGAGTCCAAAGTCTTTGCGACATCTCGAAAATTGACTATTTCTATATCGTTTATTTTTGTAATGCGATCGCCAGTTTGAACACCAGCCGCTGCCAAAGGTGATTTTGGAGCGACGGCAATAACTGCGGCATATGAATAAAGGCTAAGGCCGTCCACATCCCCAATAATAGATTTTGACGACACAACATTGGGATTCTTTTTAGATTTTACTGGTACATTAATCTGAACATGTTCTTTGCTGTTTTCGCGTTCTATCGCTACAACTATTTTGGCGTCTAGATTTTTATCCAATTCAGATTGAAACTCATCCCAAGATTTCAAATCTTGATTATTTACTGACAGAAGGCGATCGCCTGCTTTGAAACCAGAAGAATCAGCGATGGTGCCCGGCTGGACCTCGCCCACAATGGGGCCCTTAACCAATTCGCCCAAAGAGCCAACTATCATAAAAATAAAAAAAGCAAAAAATAAATTCATCATTGGCCCGGCTAAAACCACGGCCATCCTCTGACCTACCTTTTTATGCGAAAACGAAAAAGGTTTTTGATCTTCGGGAATTGAATCGCCGGGCTGTTCGCCGAACATTTTAACGTATCCGCCTAAAGGAATTATAGAAATACAATAGTTGGTGCCATCTTTAGTGTACTGGAAAATTTTTTTTCCGAAACCAAGACTGAAAACTTCGACACGAACCCCACACCAGCGTGCTACTAAAAAATGCCCAAGTTCGTGAACGAATACCAGAACTCCAAGCAGCACAATAAATGAAAAAATTTGCGTAAAACCCGAGTGTAAATAATTGAGTATTGAATCCATTCATTAATTATATCTAAGAAATGGCCAATGGGAAATTTGAATTTTGCAAAAGACTTAGGTCGGGACAAAGGGCCAAAAAGAGTCTCGCTTGCGGATTGACAAAGGTCTGCCTAAGCGAAAAGGCCCTCTAAAACAATGGCACCAAATAGAATGACAGGAGCCGCAAAAAGAACGCCGTCGACTCGATCTAAGACACCGCCATGCCCGGGCATTATTTTACCAGAATCTTTTACTTCGGCGACTCGTTTTAAAACAGATTCAAAAAAATCGCCAAACTGTGCCACAACAGACGTTGGCACAGACAATAAAACAAAAGCGATAGGGTTTATATGCTCTAAATAGTGAGAAACAATCAGAGCTGTGAAAACTGAAAAAGCAATTCCACCGATTGATCCTTCAATTGTTTTTTTGGGGGAAACCAAAGGCATGATTTTATTTTTGCCAAAATTTAATCCGACCAAGTAGGCGCCAATGTCACCAGCAAAAACTATAGACAGCAGGCCGATGAACCAGATCATTCCGTGAGGTAGGTTTAAAATCTGTATCATAAAACTTGGCAAGAGACCCATGTAGAAAAATCCCATTATAGATTTGGATTGAAATGAATTCAATTCTTCAAGAGATTCGAATTTATGAAGTATTAAAATGCTAAACAATAAATAAACGATCGATATGAAAGCAAAAATAATTGCGGAAAAGGATGGAAAAAAACTACAAAGACCAAAAATTGCTAGCGAAAGGGAATAAAAACCAAATTTATTGGACTTAGATTCCGAATCCTTCAGTAAAATTAACATGAGTTCATAAGTTCCAACAAGAACCCCGAATAGAATAAGGATTTTAAAACCGTTATTTCCAAGAAAATAATAAAGGAAATAAATCGCAATGACTGCGACAAATGCAGAGAAAGCCCTAGTTAGTAAAGATTTTAGATTCATGCACTACGTTTCCAAATCGACGTTTTCTTGATCCAAAATCCTCAAATGCTTCTTTCAAATCTAGCTCCGTAAAATCTGGCCAAAGCTGGTCAGTAAAATAAAATTCAGAATAGGCAGCTTGCCACAGTAAAAAATTACTAAGTCTTTTTTCACCACTGGTTCTTAGAATTAAATCCGGATCAGGAGTTCCACTGGTCGACAAATGAGCGTTAATAGTAGCTTCGTCTAGCTGATCAATTGAAAGATGGCCGGTTGTCACTTTTTCGACAAGACTTTTTAATGTTTGAGCCAATTCCTGTCTGGAACCATAGCTGATCGCGAAAATAAGATTCAATCCAGTGCAGTTTTGAGTCGCTTCCATAGCAGAACTTACTGAGGTAACAACATCGAGGGGCAGACGTTCTATTTCGCCAATGACCGTAAAACGAATATTTTCTTTGATTAAATTTTCAGTCTCTCGTTTTAAATAGCGTCTTAAAATTTGCATTAGAAAAGTAATCTCGGATTCAGGTCGTAGCCAGTTTTCAGTGCTGAAGGCATACAGAGTTAGATATTTAACACCAAGGCGCGAGCACTCTTGGATAATCTTTTTAGCTACACGAGTCCCTTTTACGTGACCATAAACACGCGGCCGGCGGTGCCGCTGGGCCCATCTGCCGTTGCCGTCCATTATAATTGCTAAATGATTTGGAACTTTCATCAAAATTTGAATTCCTAAACCGTAAGCAGCGACTTTTCTTTTTCGCCGGCGACAGTGTCGATTTTTTTAATATAATCATCTGTCATTTTTTGAATTTCAGTTTCAGA
>JAYTTH010000323.1:0-20443 GCA_043745515.1 Pseudobdellovibrionaceae bacterium
CGTGAATACGGATGATTTGGAAACATCATACGCATAAATTCTTTAATGCAAACCTGCGAAGGGTTGTCGTTTTGAGATTGAATTTGATTTTTTTGAATCGATTTTTCACGCTCCATAATCTTAGAATCAAAGGTAGGAGCCTGAATCGTATCTACCAATAAATTCATCATGTCTTTTTGATAATTTGATAAAAAATCGCCTGATATTCCCACGGTGTTTCTACCGGAGAAGCAGCTCATTGACGACGCTAACGTGTCCAGTTTTAAATTTATTTCATTTTCTGTAAAATGTTTTGACCCCGCTGGCCAGACCCGCGAATACAATTCAGCCAAGCCTTCCAATTTTTCATTTTCAATTCGAGTTCCCCCTAAAAATGCCATTTTAATGCTGCACGTAGGTGTTTCTTTCTGTTCGCGCAAAAAAAGTGTCACGCCATTTTCCAATTTGATTTTTTCAGTAACCGGTGATTTGGCTGCTAAATCTTGTTTGAACTTTAATGTGACAATTTTTTTCTCTTTGATTTTAGATTTCGGCTTGCTTAATTTTTTGTTTTTAAGCGCTGTTTTTAGATTTTTCATAAATTGGCCTACTATTTGTTTAACTTCTTTTTCAGCTCGTCTAGAAAGAACTGTGATAGTCGCTTTGCTTGGATCAAAATATTTTTTAGCTAATTTAACAATATCGTTTGGTTTAGAGCTGTATATAGCTGCGAGGTATTTTTTAAAGTATTCACTGTCACCCATATAAAATTCTAACGAACCTGCCTTTCGCGCCAAGCCATCGACGGTTTCTAGCGAGTAGATTTGTTCACTTGCTAAATTGGTAATTGCTTTTTGAATTTCTTCACCCGTTGGCGGGTTGTGGTAAATTTCGGCGATTTCATCTACAAGTATTGAAAAATAGCGTTCTAAATTTTCAGGCTGAAGCGATCCGGAAAAGGCAAGCAGCCCATCATCCTGCGGCGTAAAGGCAAAGGCACCCGTGCCATTTACTATAGCCTCTTCAATACGCAACTTGTGAACTAATCTAGAACTGTCGCCTTGACCCAAGATTAAACTCAATACGTCAAGCCCGGGCACATCCTTGTGTTTTACATTGGGTCCCTTGAAGGCTACATACGTGAGCGTTTCCTGAAAGTCGGACTTTTTAATTGTGATTGAAGGAGATTTTTGTACTGGTTCTTTTGCGCGTTTTACATTTTTTACTTTTAGATCTCGAAATTTTCCAAAATAGGTTTCTACTTCTTTTTTCATTTCAGAAGATTGGAAATCGCCTGAAATAACCAAAAACATATTTCTAGGAACATAGCGACTTTCAAAGAACGATTTAATTTTTTTGGTTGAAACAACATTTATATTTTTTGCATACCCAATCACTGGTATTTTGTAAGCATGTTTCTTATAGGCCGTTGAAAACAGCAATTGGCCAATTTGGCGCTGCGGAGAATCTTCACCGCGTTTAATTTCTTCGATGACCACTTCACGCTCGTTATCGATTTCTTTTGAATCAAAGGTCGGAAACCCCATCATTTGGCTGATAACATCAAGCCCTACGTTGGCGAATTTCTTTGAAATCGTTACGTAGAAAACGGTTTGGTCAAATGAGGTGTAGGCATTGAGCTCACCGCCAGAACCTTCTACAAGGGCGGCGATTTCGCCCACTTTATACTTTTCTGTCCCCTTAAACACCAGGTGTTCTATAAAATGGGAAATGCCTTCTTCTTTTTTTACTTCATCCGCACTGCCTGTTTTTACCCACATTTGTACAGATACGACTGGGGATTTGTGGCTCTCGATCAGTAGCACTTTTAAACCATTTTTTAGTTGATATTTCTTGGACATAATCTAATACACTCCTATGTCTTTTGGTGTTTACGTTCACATTCCTTATTGTATCCAGCGCTGCACTTATTGTGATTTTGCTACCTATGAGCAATCAAAAATATTGCCGCCTGCTGACTACACCCAACTGCTGATTCAAGAAATTCAATTCAAGAAGCAGCTGTTTTTGCAAAATAAAGATTCTCAAATTATCGACACTCTCTATTTCGGCGGGGGAACGCCTAGTTTATTTGCGATTAAGGATATTGTACAAGTAATCGATGCCTTATCAAGAGCTGGGTACTTGATCAGTCCAGAAGCGGAATTAACCATGGAGCTGAACCCTGGAACTGTGAACGAGGCAAAACTTGATGAATACTTAAAAATCGGTTTCAATCGATTTAGTGTGGGCGCGCAAACTTTTAATCAAGCCCATCTTAAACGTGTGCACCGCGAGCACACTGTCAATGACACGATCGAATCCTTAAAGCTGTTACAGAAAAATAATTTGAATTATAATTTTGATTTGTTATTTGGCATTCCATTTCAAACCATCGACGAACTGGATCACGACCTTAGTCAAGCGATCGATATTGCGCCTCCTCATATAAGCCCTTACTACCTTACGGTCCCGGAGGGGCATCCGCTTTCTAAAAATAGACCCCTTGAGGATGACCAATTGGTTATGTTTGAGCATATTGAAAACCGGCTTACGGCTGCGGGATATGATCGTTATGAAATTTCAAATTACGCACGACCGGGCTTTGAGGCCAAACACAATTCATTGTATTGGAACGACCAAAGTTATTGGGGCATCGGCCTAAGCAGCCATTCCTATCTGAAACAAACACCTTCGTTTCCTTGGGGCTCACGATTTTGGAATCCAAATAATATAAAAATTTACGAAGAAGAAATTCGCACACTTAGCCCCATCTCATCGCCAAGCCATCTCGCTGATAAATATTTTGAAATTTTAAAGGAAAATCAGTCGCTAACAGATTTTTGCCACACGTCTTTACGTCGTTCCCGTGGACTTATTTCGACGGATTTAGAGTCCAAATTCACCCAGGTCTCGACGGCTCGTGTTTATAGTGAGTTAAAAGACCTTTGTAAGCGTGAACTTATAGAAACTACTGGCAGTGGCTTTGCTTTGACCTCAAAAGGGAAATTGATAAGCAATTGGGTCTTTGAAAAATTGACATTTACGTAAGCGTTCACTAATTATCTTTAAGGTCCGACTTGATGGCCCTGCTAATTTTTAGCTGAATTGAAAATGGAGACTAAATTGACTTCTGAAAATGACCAAACTTCAAAAAATGAAAAGAAAGATACCAAATTAGACTCTGGCGCAGACCCAATGGTCGCCAACGGGTCCGTTGACCTTAGTCCAATAGAAAAAATGCGGACCGACGCTGAAAAGTTCAAATCCGACCTGCTTTATTTAAAAGCAGAATTTGACAATTACAAACGCCAAGCCATAAAAGAACGATCTGATTTACTAAAGTACGGTGCCGAACGATTCGTAAAAGACTTGCTGCCCATTCTTGATAATTTTGAACGCGCGCTTGAAATGAAAGTAAGCGCCGACAATTTTCCTACGTTCGTTAAAGGCGTCGAAATGACGTCTTCAGAACTAAAAGGGCTATTGATAAAACACTCTATCGTTGAAGTTCCTGCTGAGGGCCTGCCCTTTGATCCAAGCATTCACGAGGCTTTAAGTGCAGAAGCTACCGACAAAATGCCTCCGGGTTATGTTACTCGCGTTTTTCAAAAGCCTTACAAGTTTCATGAAAAAGTGATTCGCACTGGCCAAGTGGTCGTTGCGCAAAAATTGGATGCTTAATGGCTGCTAAACAGGACTTTTATCTTCTGCTGGGCGTATCCCGAAGCGCGACCGAAGACGAAATTAAAAAAGCGTACCGGAAGCTGGCTATCCAGTTTCATCCTGACCGCAATCCAGATGATAAAAAAGCAGAAGAAAAATTTAAAGAAATCACTGAAGCCTATGAAACTTTGGGCGATGCTAAAAAACGTGAAATGTATGATAAGTTCGGTCACACCCAGGGTGGTAATCCCTTTGCTGGTGGCGGCAATCCTTTTGGTGGCGGAGGGTTTGGTCGCGGCGGCTTTCAGGGTGGCGGCGGTTCTGCTGGGGGAGACCCTTTTCAAGATATTTTCGGTGATGTTTTTAGTGAGGTTTTTGGCGCGACTCGGGGCGGAGCTCAGTCACGCCAGCGACAAAAAAATCAAAAAGGCGCAGACCTTCGTTACACATTGAGTATATCATTAGAAGAAGCAGCTGCTGGTTGTGAAAAAGTAATTTCTTTCCTTCGGCACAGCGGCACCAAAGAAGAAAATGCAAAATTGTCAGTTACTGTTCCCGCCGGAGTTAAAGAAAACCAAAAATTGAAGCTCACTGGCGAAGGGGACGCTTCAAACGCCGGCGCTTCTGGCGACTTGTATGTAATTATTCAAATTCAAGATCATCTTTTATTTAAGCGCGAAGAAAACGATATCCTTTTGGAGCTTCCGGTCTCTTATATAGATGCTATTTTGGGAACGTCCCTCGAGATCCCTACTTTGTCGGGTCGAGTTTTAATTAAAATACCCCCCGGCACTCATACTGGGCAATCACTTCGCTTAAAAAACAAGGGACTTCCAAAAATTGGCGGCTTTGGGAGTGGCGATATGCTAATTAAAGTCTTGGTAGATACACCGCAAGAGATTTCGGCAGTTGAAAAAGAGCTTTTAAATAAGCTTTCACAATCCGCTTCGGAAACGCCACTCATAAAAGAATACAAAGAAAAGGTCCAGAAGCTTTCCAAATACTCGAAATCTTAAGTTTGCTTGGGTCTGAAACTGCCAATTTTGCTTGGCTTCTGTTTATCCTGGATTATAATCTCAAGTTATGAAAAGACTCGCAAGTATCGGATTTATTTCTTTATTTTTAATGAGTTGTGCTTCGGGGATTAAAACTTCTCGGCCTGAACTAGAAGCGGCTCCGGCTGTAACTCCCAAAAAAACAACGGGAAAGCCGTCAGGTACATCGGCTCCGAAATATCAACCGGTTGCCGGCGGACAATCAACACCGACAACGGTAGGTACAAATTTAGCCGCCGAAGAATTAAAAGAGAGCCAATTTGAAAAATCCAATTCTTATTGGGATGCCTTTGTGGTTTCAGCGCTATTATCTATCAATCATACTGATCCTAAAAAAAGCGACATCTATAAAAATAAGTCTATTGATTTCATAAACAACCGACTTTCCAAAGAGCAGCTTCATGAAGTAGCCAGAACATCAGATTATGGCTACTTGCGCGGTTATGCTTTGTTTAAGCTGGCAGAAATCGAACTTGCTGCAAGCAATGTCGAGGAAAGTAAACGGTTCTATCGCTCGGTAATCGAGTTATTGCCCGAAAGTGACATTGCTGTTTCATCACAGAAAGTCATCGGCGATATGGAAGCCACTATTCGCGTTTCAGCCCAGACAATTGGTGTCGTATTGCCTTTGACGGGAAAGAGCGCCGCGGTTGGACAAAAGGTTCTACGGGGCCTACAGCTGGGCCTAGGCACCCACCAAGTGTTTTCTAAATTTCGGCTTGCTATAGTGGATAGCGAAGGACGTTCTGATTTAGCTAGGCTGGGCGTTGAACGCTTGGTTAAGGAAGACAACGTAATTGCAATTGTGGGCGGTGTTTTGAGTAAAACTGTCGGTACTGAATTAGCAATCGCTTCTGAATTTAATATTCCCTTTATCTATCTATCACAAAAGCAGGGATTAACCGATGTTCATTCCTATGCAATCAGAAACGCGCTCACGGCTGAAATGCAAGTGCGCCATCTTGTTCACACTGCGATGACAGAAATGGATATGACTGAATTTGCGATCCTATATCCAAATGATCCCTACGGAGTCGAGTATGCGAATATATTTTGGGATGAGGTTTTAGCTCAGGGGGGCCAGATAGCAGCAGCCCAATCGTATGATCCCAAAGAGACAGATTTTAGGCCGGCTGTGCAAAGGCTTTTGGGAACTTTTTATATCGAAGCCAGGAAAGACGAATACTATCAGAAATTGCGAACATTCAAGCAATCATTAAAAACTAAAAATGCGCGTGAAAATGTAAACACGGATGATTTGTTACCACCGGTTCAAAATTTTGATGCGATTTTTATTCCTGATCAAGCGCGTGTAATTTCGCAGATTGGTGCGTTTTTGAATTACTCTCGCGTTAAAGACACGAAAATTTTATCGACTAATATTTTAAATACACCGGGATCAGCCAAGCGCCTGGCTCAGCTCAACTATCCTGTTTTTTTTGCTGACAGCTTTATAGCCGAAGGCCCAAGCCAATCGGCTTCAGATTTTGTTCGTGAGTATGTTAATTATTTTAATGAATACCCAGCTCAATTTGAAATTGCAGCCTACGATTCAGGACTGATTCTGCGCCAGCTGATTTTGCAAGGTACAAATTCACGAGAAGAGCTTGGTCGACAGTTATTGAAATTGAAAAAATTTGACGGCAGCTTTGGCCCTCTATCAACCACCAGCGGGAAAGAATTATTTCGGCCTCTGACGACGCTTACTGTACAAAAGGGCGAGACTATAAAGCTCAAACAATAGAATAACGGCAATTTAGCTGCGAGAGGCCCCCTGCCCCAGAAGCGAAATCAGAAAAAATATTTAGATTTAATTAAATTTTTTAACCTACCAAGACCTTTGGCGACTCTAACTCTGCGAAGGGCCTGATAAACGGCTCTAATAAAATACGCCAGGAGGGCCTATGTCTTTAGCAGAGGTTACATCAACACAATTAAATCTAAATATCGTCGACGAGTGCCGCAGAAAACTAGTGCTCGCCAAGCAGGAAATTTTGAATCGTATGAAAACAACAGCTCAGCGATTTAAAGAAAATAATAAAAATGTCGGTGATGAAGCAGATCAGGCAGTAGCTCAGTTAGAAGAATATAACTTATTAATAAATCAAGAGCGTCTTCGTTTTCAATTATCTGAAATTGAATTTGCACTTGCCAGAATCGAACGAAGCAATTTTGGAATTTGCGAAGAAACCCTTGAGCCAATTGAAGAGCAACGTTTGTTGAGTATTCCTTGGACGCGCCTGAGTATTGAAGGCGCCGAAATTCGCGAACGATATAAAAATCATTTTGCTCAGATATAAATTTTTTATTTTTATCTGTTATGAACTTAATACCTCTGTCTTGGTTTAATTCCATTGCGTTATATATGTGGTGAATAAATAATCATATTCACTTTTTTGGTGACACTTATTTTGATCTCCGTAATATCCATCCATGTTTCAGCGGACCACAGCCGTTATAAAGCACAGGGGGATTAAGTGAAGAATACTGTTATCGTTGAAAAAAAGAGCAAAATGAAGTCATCAAAAAAGGATCAAGACCAAACAAGGACCGGACATTCAGCTGCGACGCACACCTCTGGTCCCATGGATATCGATGAAATTTCTTTGACTGAACTTATTCCCTCTATCAAAGAGTCTCTTTTATTTCAAAAAAGCCAAATTCTAAATAGAACTAATGAATTTAAAAGATCTCAACAAGAATCTGTACAATTGTCAGACGAAGCCGAAGTGGCATCTCATGATTTAAGTAATAATTTATCTATTCATTTACATGAACGATCTATGAAATCGTTAATGGAAATTGACAAAGCTTTAAACAAAATTTCACTGAGTTCATATGGAGAATGTGAAGGTTGCGGCGATGTCATTCACCCAAAACGCTTGCAGGCAAGGCCTTTGGCGCAATTGTGCATTTCATGCATGGAAGAACGTGAAGAAGAAATTCGAATTAAGCACCAATAGTATTTTTTTTAATTGTTCTTACTAACTGAATTCGCGGGTAAAATACCTTCAACAAGAAAAATGCTCTTTATGGATAAGGGGTATTTATGACAGGGATGTCGCTCTCTGCCTAGTTTTTATTCACTAAATTATTTTATTGTTTTTATGTCTAGACTTTCAAAGAGTCTTTCGAGCCTATACCCTTTAAAATCAGGTCCTAAGATAGCAAGAAACTCTTAAAGCCGCACGCGCTTCACGCCGAATTATTAGTTAAGAAAAATCATACAAAAAAGGGTGCTGATATGAGTTTTGATGATAGAAGTGGAAACGGTGGATCTTACAAAGACGATAAAACAATCGATATCCCGCCGACTCTCCCAATGTTGCCAGTCCGAGATTTTGTAGTGTTTCCGTATATGATTATCCCCCTCGTTGTAGGTCGGGAATCATCAATACGTTCGGTTGAAGAAGCCCTTTCCAAAAATAGGCTGATTTTCCTTGTGTCGCAAAAGGATCTAAACGAGGAAAATCCAAATCCTGATTCCATCTATACTGTAGGAACAATCGCGATGATTATGCGAATGAAAAAAGTTCCAGATGGCCAAATCAGAATCCTTATTCAAGGTGTGGCTAAAGGGCGCATCAAGAATTACGCAAAGACAACCCCTAACTTTGAAGTTGCAGTTGAAAAAATAGAAGATATTCGAACAACGTCACCTACTGAAAATGAAGTTCTTATGCAAAAAGCAAAAGAGCGAATAGAGAAAATAATTTCACTTGGTAAAACATTATTACCAGACATTTTATTGGTTTTAGATGATTTGCAAGACCCAGGAAAAGGGGCTGATTTGATAGCCGCCAACTTGGGAATCAAAGTCACAGAAGCTCAAAAGGTAATTGAAACTGTCGATGCTAAGGAAAGAATGCAATTAGTCTTAGACTTTTTAAATTCTGAAATTGAAGCTCTGCAGCTTCAAAACAAAGCCAGAGGCGGAAAAGAAGATACGCCAAAAACGACGCGTGACCAGTTTTTCAAAGACCAAATGAAAGCGATCAAAAACGAGTTGGGCGAAAACGACACCAAGTCTGAAGAGATCGAAGAATTAAGAGAAAAAGTAAATACCAGCGGAATGCCAAAACCAGTTCTTACTGAAGCACTAAAACAGCTTCACCGTTTAGAACGAATGCATCCTGACGCATCTGAAGCAACTATGGTGCGTACGTATTTAGATTGGATGGTTGATCTTCCTTGGGCTAAGCGCTCGGATGATTCAATTGATTTGATGCGATCTAAGGAAATTCTAGATGAAGATCATTATGAATTGCAAAAAGCCAAAGACCGAGTCCTAGAATTCTTGGCTGTTCGAAAACTAAAGAACAACATGAAGGGGCCAATCCTGTGTTTCGCGGGTCCTCCCGGAGTGGGAAAAACGTCTTTAGGTAAATCGATAGCTCGCGCCATGAATCGCGAATATCATCGGATCGCGCTTGGCGGAGTAAAAGACGAAGCTGAAATACGCGGACATCGAAGAACTTACGTCGGCGCTATGCCTGGAAAAATTGTTCAGGCTTTACGACAAGTAAAAACTAACAATCCAGTACTTGTCCTTGATGAAATCGATAAGTTAGGAAGTGATTTCCGAGGGGATCCATCAGCTGCCATGTTGGAAGTTTTGGATCCAGAACAAAATTCTACTTTTAGAGACAATTATTTGAACGTGGATTTTGATTTAAGCAACGCTCTCTTTATTGCGACGGCAAATGTCCTTGAAAACATACCGCCGGCACTGAGAGATCGAATGGAAATCATTCAAATCCCAGGATACACAGAAAACGACAAATTATTTATTGCAAAAAAGCATTTAATAAAAAGACAGTTAGAAAATAACGGAGTCGAGCCTCACCAAGCTACTTTCACAGATGAAGGTATCAAGTATCTGATTTCAAGTTACACGCGCGAAGCGGGACTTCGTAATTTAGAGCGCGAAATTGGATCCGTTTGTCGTAAAATTGCAAAGATGATTGTGATGAATGAAGTCACTCATTTTGAAGTGAATGCAGTTTCTGTCCCAGAATTATTAGGTCCGCCACGATACTTACGTGAAGAAAAATTGGAAGATTCTGTAATTGGAGTCGTTCAAGGCCTAGCGTGGACCCAGGCCGGGGGCGAAGTTCTTCAGGTCGAAGCTCTTAAAATGAAAGGCAAGGGTCATCTGGCACTTACCGGGCAACTTGGTGATGTCATGAAAGAATCAGCCCACGCGGCCATGTCTTATTGCAAGGCTCATATGGAAGAATTGGGAATACCAGACGATTTCTTTGAGAGATATGATATTCATGTGCACTTACCTGCTGGCGCTATTCCTAAAGATGGGCCATCAGCGGGAATTGCGCTAACGACGGCACTGGTTAGCTTAATGACTGATACTCCTGTTCGACATGATTTCGCAATGACCGGTGAAGTTACGCTTCAAGGTAAAGTGCTGCCAGTTGGGGGAATCAGAGAAAAGTGTTTGGCTGCCTTAAATCAGGGTATTAACAATATTGTGATTCCAATGGCTAACCAAAAGGATTTGTCTGATATTCCAAAAGTTTTTAAAGATAAAATTAATTTTATCTTGGCTGAAAATTTAGATGAGGTTTTTACGGTTGCTTTGGACAAATCGGCAAAGGGTAAACCTAAGAAGACCGAAACCAAAACAGGTAAAAAGAACAAGACTTCGTCTGCTGCGGCTTAAACCCAGGCAGGTGATATAGATAATTATTTCATAAAACGGTCCACCTTGTGTGGGCTGTTTCCATTTTTATGGAGAAACTTGCAATCCCGTGTTAAAATCTAGATATTATGAATACAAAATTGCATTTAATCACATTTTTTCTTGGCCTTTTTGGTTTTAATTTAGCTCTTGGCGCCGAGCATGTATTTGAAAAACAAAACAATCTGATTTTGAAAATTAAACAAGAATTTGCGAAGGATTCTGATGTGAGAGCTGTTTTGCTTTTAAACAATTTATCTTTTTCCGCAAATCAAAAAATGCAGGTCTTTCCTGCATTTGGAGCTGGCGCTTCAGCCAAGGGCAGTCATGGTATTGTTTCTTCTTTCATTTACGATGGTGCCGAGGGAACCTATTTTATACGGGCTTCTTATGATTATATCGAATTCGAAAGTAGTGATTTTTTAAAAGTCTTCGACGTTGAAGCCAAATACTATTCTGGGCGATAATTTTTTTATTTGGATTTGTAATACACAATATCGGAAATAGAGTTTTGCAATAATGTATCTGGAACCCATACATAACCTGAATCCAATTCGCATTTGTTTTTCAGGTTAGGATTTGTGTAGGAATCACATCGTTTCCCCCAAGAGTTCCTTAATTTGAAATCACACGATCGAGTTGTTTCATTCCATTTTCGACCAACGATACTAGAGGCATGCAAACCGGCTTTGTTATATGCGGCTGATCCGATTTCGTAAAATATACGCGTGTAATAACTAATAGCGACCATATTTTGGTTTTGTAATTCTTCATGAATTTCTTTTATTAAGTCTCTCGCTCCTAGTTTTAAAGGGCTCAAGTTCTTTTCACGTGCCAAAAGAGCCGTAAAAATATGCTTCCAGCCTTCAATAAAACTTTCTTGAAATCGAATTTTCACATCGTGTTTTACTTCGACCATATGAGGTTTACACAAGGTTTCGGCTAACTTTCGAGGAAATGTTCTAGTCGATGTGGAATTTAGAATTTCAACCAAGACTTCATCTGAAAGCGTGTTTAAATAGCTGTTTGAATCGCGATATTTTTTAACAATTTCGAGGTCTTTGAAATGGGTCGACTTAGTTTTATCAAAGCTTCTCTTAAGTTCAACGAGTCCTTTTATTTGCTCTTTGATTGATTTAAATGGGCTATTTTTTAAAACGGTGTCTTGAAAAGACTGGGGGCAAATTCCGTTCCGTTGAGAAAAAAATACGGCCGGCGATATTAGTCCAGCATCTTGATCAGGGTGAGGCTTTAATTTAGCAAATTCATTGAAAGTTAGGGCTACGTAACCAGCAGAGGCTCTTTCGCCATGAAGCTCATCGTTAAATCGAAATGTCAAAAGGTCAGCTGCTACATTGGCATAACACCAACCAATATTGCCTTGGTTTCTTAGCTCCCCAAGTCTTTGAGATACATCAATTGAGGTGCATTTGTTTTTGTCTAAAGTTTGGTCAGCCCAAGAAAAATGGGCCAAAAACGCCACTAAAGCCACTATAAAACTTAGTTTACCACGTAATAGTTCCATACACGCTTATTTAGCAAATCAGTTACCAATTGCCTAAGTGGTTAGTTCGGGTCTATTGGAACCAGCAAAAAACCCATTTATGATTTCTAAGCACTCCGTTGGTTTTTCATAGCAGGGAACATGACCGCAATTTTTTCACACTTAGAATCTATGAAGTTATTACCACTGTTGTTTTAGCATTTCGTTTTCTCGCTCAAGAGCTTTGACGAGAGTTTTTAGATCTGAAACTTCTTCCTTAAGTATCATCATCTGTTCTTCTTTTTCATGAAGAATTTGAGTGTAGGCTTTTTTTAGTTCATTTAATAATTTATTAGCTGCGGTTAGTACCGGCTCGTTGCTGCCTATTTTTGATATTTTATCGGAGAATTCTTTTAATGTGGGCTGGTCTGCTTCATCTATGTTTATGGTTTTTCCTGCGCGTACTGACTGTTGGCTTAAGGCACCTTGTTGCATTTTAACCTGAGGAAGTTTTGAGTTAGCCGATTTTTTCAAGTTTTCCAAAAAATCTGGGATATACGTTTGTGATGGCGCCACTGGTTGCTGCCTGTTTTCATAAGCGCGGTCCGCATAGATTGGCGGGGTTGATTCAAATTCGAAGGCCAGTTCGGGTTCTAAAGAAGAGTTAAGGGAGGGGCCGCTCTTAGTAGAACTTTTTACTGGTTCATCAAAAATAAAATATTTACCATCTTGAAAATGGTATTTTATATCTTCTGCTTTGATTCTTCGTCTCAATGTCGAAACACTAATTTTGTACTTCGAAGAATAATCTGTTAGAGGCAGCCAAGGTTCCATTCGATTCCGTTTCATTGTGCTGTTTCAACTTACAACTTCATCTAACAGCGTGGTCCGAACAAAGTGTGTTGCCTTTAAGGATTCAAACAAGCAAACAAAACTCGAAGTAATTTCTCATCTTGTTTGCCTGTCAATTTATCGGTTAGGCAACAAACCCAACAAGAGTAACCAGTTTGGTGATGTGGTTATTCTTATATTTGACCTTATTCAACCTCGGATTCGGTGTCAAATTGCTAGTGAATAATCTTTGATTATCCCCTGAAATCTACACCTAGGGCCTGAATAGCTGTTGATTATTCCTATCCAAGGCGATCTAATTTGGTCATCTGTGAATACTCGGATTCGGAATAAAAAAAAAATTGGACTGGTATTGAGTGGTGGAGGAATAAAAGCTGCGGCTTATCATATTGGCGTTTGCTTAGCGTTAAAAGCCAAAGGTTTTCATTTTGCTGGCGGTCCTAAAAAACTTTTGGCTCATAAAACGCGCCCAGATTTGACTATTCAACTCTATGTGGGTTCAAGCGCGGGGTCATTTGTCAGTACTATTCTAGCGGCAGGCTATCCAGTTGAGTCGCTTATAACAGCATTTCAGCTCGGACTAGGCGTAAGTCCTGAGTATTCAAATCAGGATTTTAGAATACTCACCCCCATGACCTATCGAAAAATATTTGATGTGAACAGCCGTAGCCTACTCAACTACCTGCCCAAGGGAATCCTGAGCAAATCACTATTAACCGGGGGAATTGAAACCCTTATCAAAAATGGGTTTAAGGTTAACGGACTTTTTACCACTAAAGGCGTAGAAAAATACCTTAGACAACACGTATTAATTGAGAACGATTTTGCCGCTTTGGATCCTGAGCTCTATATAGTGGCAACACAACTCAACCACTCGCGTAAGGTTATCTTCGGGAATTTTAAAGAGAATTCTAAAACTAGTACTACAAAATATATAAATTATGCATCCATCAGTGACGCCGTTGCTAGTAGCACGTCCCTTCCGCCGATCTTTTCCCCATATAACCTCCCAAACCAAAAAGGGGAAGAGCGATACTATTATGATGGGGAAATTCGAGAAACATTATCAGCTCATATAGCGGCTGACCATGGCTGTGACCTGGTCATTTCGTCGTTTTCCATGCAACCGTATCACTACACACCAGAAATTGGAAGTTTGCACAAATATGGGATACCCGTGATTTTGAATCAGGCACTTTACCAAGTGCTAGAGCAAAAAACGCGTAAACATATCGAATGGCAGAACACTCTAAGGTCTATTCATAAAACCATTGATTCCTATTTTATAAAAAATAAACTTCCAGAAGACCATCGAGCCGAACTACTAAAGGTGTTTAACGAACGCTTCCATCATAATTCTGAAACAGAATACATCCATATCACTCCAAGGCCGCAGAACTACGAAATGTTTATGGTCGATCATTTTAGCCTGAGTCCCAAAATATTAGAACGAATTGTTAGGATGGGGTTCAAATCGGGCATCAACACACTTCGTAAGCATCTGTAACTCTAAACTATTTTCAAGGGTCTCTGTCTGCATTTACTGTTACTTGTGTCGATTTTCTAAACAGAATTTATTTTTGGTAGCTTTCTAAAAGCCCATAACTAATTAAAAATTAACAGGTAATTTTGAAATCTGTCCGCGGCACAATTTTCGCTCCTTAATCAACCGAATACTCTTGGAGAGATGCCTATGAAGGACCCGCAAGTCAAAAAAATGACGATACCTCAAATCCTGGCAATGGTACTAACGGTTACATTTCTATTTCAAATCTCATGCGTAAAAAAGCGCGATCCCACATTTCCAGAGGGGTCAGGGCAAGATTTACTGAGCGTTTCTGAATATGATTCGCGCGAGGAGGTTTTAGAAACTAATGAGGCGAAAGGAAATGTTTTGAGTCCATCTGGAGAGTCTTTGTCTGAAAAAGAAAGCTCACGAGCTAAAATCGTTGGCTATTTAACAGAGGCCCCTTTGTTTCCCAAGGATCTCGAGCTTGCGGGGTTAACGAAGACTCGTTATAAATTAATATACAAAATTTCTGGCCAAAAATTGATAATTTATCGCAACAGCGACGAAAAGTCGGTCACCTCAGAAGAAAAACTACTAGCTGAAGCCGAAGACGATAGAACGTATTCTGTGCCGCTATTGTCGTATCCTATCACGGGATTTTTTAAAGTTGTTTTGGCTAAAGATGATAATGGCGATGAAACTGCACGCTTAAAAGAAGAAACTGTTCTTAGCAAAAATGAAGCGACTCATTTTCGGATTTCAAAAGTTCCAGAAATTGCAGGTTTTCAAGAGCTTTCAGAACAAATAATTAAAGCGGGATTTTTTGATGGCACTTGGTACACACTTTCTTCAACTGCTAAATCTACCGAAGAAGCCTCTAATATCTTAACTCGTCAAAATCCTTTAAACTACGACTGGAGTTCCGCGGTCAAGATTCAATTTGTGCAAACTCACGACTTGATTTTGGGTTTAGTCGACGGGGCAGATAAGGGCGCCAAATCGACCGATGATCGCAGCAAAATTAACAATATGAAAACCCTTGTTAAAATTCCAGTAAAATATTTTGACCCACAAACAACGACTGTGGATGCAGCCGGCACCAAAATCGAAACTACTAAGATAAAAGCGAAAGATCGAAAGTGGGCGATCGTTAGCTTTAAGGATGCTAAATCAGAAGCAATTAATCAATTGGCAAAACAAGAGAACAGCTCGCCTATCCTTACTGTTTTTAGGATGAACGATGATTTTTTTATGTACTCCTTGCAGTTTAAAGGCTCGAGATTGACTTCAGCATTTATGAGGGAATCCGCCGTGAAAAAAATTTCAGACCAAAAACTAAAACCTAATACCGCTCAGGCTTCGCTAAAGCCCTAATGGGAATAGGCAGCCTAAGTGTTCTATATCTTGTTAGAATTTTAATTGTGATTCTTTCAAATTTCCGTGTTTTCGGTTGCGCCAATGAATAAAACTTCATATTACTTTGGAAAAGGAATCAAAATGAAATTTGGTATCATTTTATTTAGTTTGTGCGTTTTGTTTATTTTCAATTCAGCATTTGCGCAAGTATTACAAAATCCCTGTATGGATATCAAAACCATTAGGACTGTAAAAGTACCTTGGGACCCTAGCAAACCAAAATCTCCAAAATTTGAGTACAGCTTTAAATACGAACTCATAAATCCTTTGGCACCAACGGTAGTTGTGATTCCGGGTGGCCCTGGTCAGACATCAATTGTAACTGGCGACAAATCGATAATGGGCGCAATTCCTGCAAACTTTAATAAACTCTACACGGATCCCCGAAGCCAGGGCTGCAATTACGTTATTGAATCTCAAGTTTTGGTTCCGTATTTGAAAACTGAATATGTAGTAAATGATATTTTTCTGGCGATTAAGTCTTTAAATTTAAAAAATTATATTTTGTATGGAACTTCCTATGGAACAGTCGTAGCTACCCAATTAGCTAAACGCTTGGAAACAGAAAAATGGGAAGCTCCGGTGGCTTTGGTTTTAGAAGGAACGATCGGTAAAAAATTTGATAACTTCGATTCTTATTTCTATTTTTTTCAAATGGAATGGGAAAAAGCATCCGCCAAACTGCCTCCAAATTGGAAATCTTATTTTCAAACCGGAAAGATTGAAACGGCCTTTACCAAACAACAGTGGGGCTCTATGATCACCAACGATCTAATCGTCGGTGATGTTCCGGATGCGCCCATAAGTGGCCCGCTATTAAATTGGCATTTACATTTGCTTGAACTTTATTTTGCAAAAAAAGTACCCACTAAAGATCAGCCATTTTTGGCATCTTTGTTTTCTCGACTCAAAGATTCCCAATTTCCCAATTTATTTTTTCGAATGATTGGCTGTGGCGAACTTTGGGGCGATTGGTATTTTGGACGAAGCCTAGAGAATAATCGCCTTACTAGAACTGGTCAGAATGTATGCGAAGGTATCGATTATAAAAAACCTTATGATTCTGCTGACTATCTAGTAACTGTACCCATTTATTATTTCCAGGGTCCGAATGACCCAGCTGCACCAATGTACACAGCGCTTTATCACTATGAAGTCCAAAAGAAAGCGGTCCGGCAGTTTTTAACTGTTGCAGGTGCTGGTCATGCACCACTTACTAGCGGTTTACGATCCTGTGCAGATGATCTTTGGAGCGCTATTTCAAGCCAGCGCACGCTAGGCCGCGAGCTATCGGGCTGTCAGCGCCAGACTTCGCTAACTACCAGAAAAGCCGGGCAAGAATAGCACTTTTCCCCATTTGTGTTCGGAATTCTGATCGGTTAAAGGTAGACAATTTATATGTCTAAACATTGTCCATTGCGTATATCGCCTATTGAGGCTAAATGTTCAATCACTGCCGGGGTATTGAGTGATAAAAATATTAGTTTCTTTAGTGTTGTTTTTGCTTTTTCCAATTTTTTCTTTTGCTTCAGAAAAGCCTGTTTTTTTGTGCCTGACGGCTAGTCAATCCTTCGAAATTAAACTAAATCCAAAGACCCGCGCTCTAGAGGGGGCCTTGTATTCTAGTTCCAAAAAAAAGATGCAATTGCATTGTGGTGAAACCAAAACAGGATATTCTTGCTCTAAAAACGATTATCTTATTCGAGTTTTCAAAGCACCTTCAGGACGGATGACCGTGCAGGCATTCCTCGATGGTGATTTCGGTTTTGAAAGTGGCTATTTGTACTCGCTTAATTGCCGCTAGTTTATAAAGCTTTTTTCTACTGCTGTAAAAATGGGGCCAGACAAAATGCCCATAACCGCAATGAATACTGCCGACACTATCATAGTAACAGTTGTAGCACTTAAGCTATGGCTCGCGATTTCTGAATCCCCTTCGGTCATATACATAAGAACAATCGGCCGTAAATAATAATAGACGCTAATTACAGAGTTCAGAACACCCCATACAGCAAGCCAAATTAGGCCTTCGCCGATAGCCGCATTAAATAAATAAAACTTACCAAAGAAGCCAATAGACGGCGGTATGCCGGCTAAAGATAAGAGAAACAATGAAAAGCAAAAAGCATACACTGGTCTTCGAGACGCAAGTCCCTTCAAGCCATCCAGGGATATCATATGGTTTTCATTTTTTTCTAAAATGGAAACAATTGCAAATGCACCCAAAGTCATGAGGCAATATCCAAAAAGGTAGAAAATCACTGCGGATGCTCCAAAAAAACCTGTGTCACTGATTCCGGCAGTTATTACACCGACAAGAATATACCCGGAATTTGAAATACTCGAATAGGCCAAGACTCGTTTTAAATTGGTTTGTATTATAGCGCCGACATTGCCCACAATCATTGTAATGACTGCCATCCATTGCAAAACATCAAACAACCCAGTCGAACCAACCAGTGATTTGGTGGCTATAACTCGCAGAAATGCTGCAAACGAAACAACTTTAACCGCCGTCGCCATAAAGGCCGTATGAGGCGTGGGTGCACCTTGATAAACATCGGGTGTCCACGCGTGAAACGGCGCAATTGAAACTTTAAAACAAAATCCAAGAATCACAAACGAGATCCCGAATAAAAACAATCGGTTTGATTGCACTAGGCTAGATGCTTCCTGCATGAACGTAATCAGATTTGTTGAGCCTGTCGTGCCAAAAACAAAAGCGGTTCCATATAAAAATATGGCCGACGCAAAACTTCCCAAAAGAAAATATTTGAATGCCGCTTCTTTTGAATATTTCTCTTCATGACTCATTCCGATCATTAGGTAAAGCGCCAAAGACATCAATTCAAGCCCGACGAATAATGTCAGCAAATCCATCGCAGATACCAAAATTAACATTCCAACGACTGAATTCAGAGCCAAGAAAATAAGTTCAGCAAACTGACGTCCATTAGTAGAATAGTTTTCGTACATCATAATGATGGCGCCGGCCGCTGATAAAATCGCCAAAGAGCCCATCCACAAGGTGATCGAATCAAACACTAAGGATTTACTAAACGCCAATTCCCCACTGCCGCCAACGATCGTAAGCAAAACCAGCCCAATGATCAAGCCACCTATGCCTTGAATCAACGTTACAAGGTTATTTGGCTCTTTGTTGCCGCTCAATACCTTGGTGGTTATTGGCAAAAGACTCGCGATAAAAATTGCAATCATTGGTGATATCCGAATAATGTCGGCAAGTCCTATACTAATTTCCATAGTCATTTCCTTTAGCCACATGAGTTTCATGAATCTCTAGGTAGTATTTGTTTTTATTTGTAACAAGATGATCAACGCTGGATTTTGTCCAATTTAAAAAATGGTTAGGAAATAACCCCATCCAAAACACAAGGATTACGAGAGGTGCCATTACAAAAATTTCACGCAAATTTAAATCTTGCAATGGGTGATGTTCGTCTTTTACTAGTTCGCCTTTTTCGCCAAAAAATACGCGTTTGAACATCCACAACATGTAGGCAGCGCCTAAAACAACGCCAGTCACAGCAAAATAAGCATACACAGGGGCTGCGGCGAAAGTTCCAAGAAGAATTAAAAACTCGCCAATGAAACCATTTGTAAGTGGCACAGCAATCGATGAAAGTGTGATAATGAAAAAGAATATTGTAAAAATCGGCAACACAGAAGCTAAGCCGCCATATTTAGAAATTTCTCGAGAATGGGTGCGCTCGTAAATCATTCCTATCAACAAGAACAGTGCACCGGTCGAAACCCCATGGTTGAGCATTTGGTAAATGCCTCCGGTAATCCCATATTGATTGAGCACAAATAGTCCAATGATTATATACCCCATATGCGAGACCGACGAATACGCGACCAGTTTTTTAATGTCTGGCTGAATCATGGCGACCAAGGCGCCATAAATAATTCCAATCACGCCAAGAGATAGAAACAGCCAGGCCCAATATTCCGTTGCATCTGGAAACAAAGGAATTACCCAGCGCAAAAAACAATAGGTTCCCATTTTCAACATAACGCCAGCTAAAATAACTGACCCCGGAGTGGGTGCCTCGACGTGGGCATCCGGCAGCCATGTGTGTACAGGCCAAATCGGAACTTTGATTGCGAAGGCCAGGGCAAAGGCAAAAAACAAAAGCGTCTGTTGGTTCATTAATGTTCCGGCAACAAAAGGAATTTTAACTTTATAAAACTCCAAAAGACTGGCGCTCATAACCCCAGAAGATTGCTGCGTTAGATACATCATATAAATGATCGCAACCAGCATCAAAACGGAGCCAGACATTGTGAAGATAAAAAATTTTATCGTCGCATAAATTCGGCGCGCCCCGCCCCATATACCTACCATGAAATACATCGGTATCAGCGACAATTCCCAAAACACATAAAACAAAATTGCATCCATAGACAAAAATGTGCCGATCATCGCTGTCTGAAGTAGAAACAGGCACGCATGAAAGCCTTTTATTTTGGTATCAATTGATTTCCAAGAAGCTAGAATTATTATTGGCGTAATAAAGGTGGTTAGAATAACTAGCCAAAGCGATATCCCATCGATTCCGACAAAATATTGAATTCCAAAACGATCTATCCAGGAAACTTTTTCTACAAGCTGCAATCGCGCAGATCCAATATCAAATTCGTTTAGAATCACAAGGCTGATTAAAAATTCAATTATAGAAAAACCCAGGGCCAAGTGCCGCAAAGTTCGCTCTTGTGGCCAAAAGGTGATAAAGACGGCGAAACATATTGGTAAAAAAATT
>JAYTTH010000324.1:0-5354 GCA_043745515.1 Pseudobdellovibrionaceae bacterium
TTCTTTTGACAGTTTCACTCGTTGAGCTTCGCCGCCCGATAAAGTCGTCGAGCTTTGTCCCAATGTCATGTACCCTAAGCCTACTTGATTTAAAGTATCTAGTTTCTTGAAAATCAATGGATGGCTTTTGAAAAATTCTAACGCTTCGACTACCGACATTTTTAAAACGTCTGAAATATTTTTATCTTTGAATCGGATCGCCAATGTTTCTTTGTTGTAACGTTGAGTTCCACAAACATCGCAAGGCACGTACACGTCTGTTAGAAAATGCATTTCCATTCTAATTTGGCCATGACCCTGGCACGTTTCGCAGCGACCACCTTTTGTATTAAAACTAAACCGTCCGGGACCATACCCGCGTAACTTAGCATCGGGAATTTGCGCGTACAAATCACGAATGATTGGAAGCAAACCAATGTATGTTGCCGGCGTCGACCTGGGTGTGCGACCGATCGGTTTTTGATCAATCTCGATGACCTTATCAATATTTTCTAATCCTTCGATGGAATCAAAAGCCGAAGCCTTCACTTGAGCGCGATAAAACTTGGCAGCTAGATGCTTGTATAAAGTATCCATAATTAAAGTGCTTTTGCCGCTGCCTGAAACGCCGGTAACACACAAAAAAAGTCCCAGCGGAATTTTTACGCTGACATTTTTTAAATTGTTGCCACGGGCCCCTATAATTTCAATAAATTTACCGTTTCCTTGGCGTCGCTTCACAGGAACTGGAATGCGTTTGGCTCCGCTTAGGTACTGTCCGGTTATGGATTTTTTATTGTTTTCTATTTCCGCTGGTGTCCCTTGCGCTAAAATTTCGCCGCCATACCGGCCTGCTCCTGGCCCCAAATCGACGACAAAATCTGAAGAACGAATTGTGTCTTCGTCATGTTCAACAAGCAAAACTGTATTGCCACGATCGCGCAATTCCCTGATTACTTTTAATAAACGATGATGATCTCGAGGATGCAATCCAATACTTGGTTCATCCATCACATATAAAATTCCTATCAATGACGAACCCACTTGCGTAGCCAATCGAATGCGCTGAGATTCACCACCAGAAAGAGTTCTGGCGGATCGGCTTAGGCTTAAATAACCAGTGCCCACTTGAAGCAAATATTGAATACGCGATTGAATTTGAGCGATAATTTTATCCGCCAAATATTTCTCTCGTTCCTTAAGGTTTTTATCCTGACTAAAGTCTTCCAGCCAAACTTTCAATTCCGTTAAATTTAGATTCGCTAACTCGACAATATTTTTTCCACTAATTTTGATATTTAAGCTTTCTGACTTTAAACGTCTGCCATGACAATCAGGGCAATCACGAATTTCGGGTTCAAATGATTGATCTTCTTCATCATCGTTTTGCTTTTGATTTTTAAGCGAGTATTTAACTTGGCTTAGGGTTCTGGCGCCATCGCCTTCTTCGGAATAGACTTCTTCTTCAGTAAAATCCAAAGTACCTAAGCCTTTGCAGGTTTCACAATAGCCGCGAGGATTATTAAAACTAAATAGTCTGGGTTCCAGTTCCGGAAAAGCAAAACCACACAATGAACAAGAAGACTTCAAAGAAAACAACGTCCGCTTTCCTTGCGTCGTTTCAATTATCACTTGCCCGTCTGCCATTAAAATGGCTGTGTTTAAGCTTTCAGCTATTCGCGTCCGGACACTTTCTTTAACGATCACCTGGTCCACGACCAAATCAACATTGTGGGCTTTTGTTTTTGTTAGTTTTTTAGCTTTGTCGAGTTCGACAAAAACTCCGTCCACTTTGGCTTTTATAAAACCCTTTTTAAACCATTTCTGAAATTCATTTAAAAACTCGCCCTTTTTATTTTGTGCCATCGGTGCCAAAATGAAAACTTTGGCGCCTTCACCCAAGCGAAAAACACCTTCTAGCATATCCTGCGGTGATTGGGATTCCACGGGAATATGGTGAGTCGGGCATTCTGGAGTCCCCACTTTGGCAAACAACAATCGCATGTAATCGTATATTTCCGTGACTGTGCCGACAGTCGAGCGCGGATTCGTGCCGGCTGACTTCTGGTCAATCGCAAGTGCTGGCGACAGCCCAGTGATCGAATCTATATCAGGTTTTTTCAATTGGTCTAAAAAATTTTTGGCATACGAAGACAAACTGTCAATGTAGCGCCGCTGGCCTTCTGCATAGATGGTGTCAAAAGCGAGCGATGATTTACCGGAACCACTCAGTCCAGTTAACACTGTAATCTTATTTCTTGGTATTTGAATGCTTATCGATTTTAAATTATGTTCGCGAGCATTTTTTATAGTGATAAAATCATTTAATTTTTCATTTGGCATGAAGTGCAAATTCCATAGAGTTCAAGTACGTGATGAGTCAGTAGAAAGCCATACTGCTTAGCTACTTTAATTTGGTGATCTTCTATGTTTTTATTTTGGAATTCAACGATTTTTCCGCAGGCTGTGCAGGTCATATGGTCATGGTGCTTTTTCGGTGTCAGCTCGTACCGAGTCGGCATGGAACCCATCCTAAGCTCAGTCACCACATGAGATTCTGCCATCCCTTTTAGAAACCTATATACCGTGGCAAATCCCACATTCGAATTGATTTTCTGCACTTTTTCATAAAGTTCTTGCGCAGTGATGTGCACTCGTCCCTGGTGCAATGTCTGAAGAATTAAAACGCGCTGAGGCGTCACTTTCAAATTCATTTTACGAATGATTTGCTTGAGATCGTCTTCTGTCCAGCTTTCGTCAAAGTAACTGGTCTCATTATTTGAAGGAATTGGAAGAACGGGGCCACTGCTTTTGCTATTGTGATTTAACATGGATTTATCTCTCTTTTTCTGTCAGAAAGAACCATCCTAATTGAAATGATAATCATTTTCAATTACAAAATTGGCCGAATCGATATAATTCGAACTTAGCCAGCTTGGATTTGACTCTACGGGTCCAGCTTAGCAACCAAGTGAAATGCGACCAAGTTTAAGAATGAGATTAAGTCGGAATCAAATTCTTCCGATATTTTTCCAGATGACCGGAATCAAGATGTCTAGGATCCTAAAGAATTTTCTATTCTATTTTGCCTTTCCCATTTTAGCTATCACACTCTTTGCAGGAGCTCTGGGCAGCCAGAGGATGGCCGCGTCCTATCGAGCAAAAATGCTAGAATCGGCAAAGGAGGCAAATAAATTTACCCAAAAGGTCCTCGATGATTTAAAAATAATAGATTCTGCCGATATATTTGGGCACTTATCTTTTACTCGAAATGCTGAAAGCACTATTTCTAAACATGTAGAATGGCTTAGCAATACTAATGAAAAGATGCCTCTAGCAAAAGTGATCCTAGAAAGGCACCCAGACTGGGGTAAATCAAAAGAAGCATACGAAGCTCTCACTCGCGATTCTGATTTGAAATCCATCGACGTTGAATGGATTTCTCAATTAAAGGATTTTGATTACATCGATTTAAGCACAAACGAACGAATTTCTAAAATGTTGGCTCGTATTCCAGATATGGGACCGATTGATCGTGTCCAAGTACATTCGACGCTTCCACTTTTAAATTTCAACGACTTAGAAAATCAGGTAACTATTTATGCTATTAAAAAAGCGCAGGGCTCCGAAACCGACAAAACAATCGCTCTTCAAAGTCTGCACCATGTTGCCAGCCTCTTGATTTCAACTTCCAGTCTGGTAGCCCAAATGGCGGCGGTCAGCAGTTTGCGTAGAGAAGTATTTCTGACTGACAAGTTTAATATAAAAACAAACTCAAAGTTAAATAATGATCTCGTAGATAGAATGAGAAGAGTTGGAATGGCCTGGCCAGGCATCGTGCAATCACTTATTCTTGGCTTAGGATCAAAAGAGTTTGAGGCCTACTTAAAACCGGAACTAATGGTTTGTGGTTCAGCTTCGGAAATTTCATTTCCACTAATGATTGGCGAATATCTCGAGCCTCAATGGCCTCTGGAGCCAAGTTTTAAGACAGAAATGATGGCTCATAAACAGGTCTATCAAAAGCTATTTAAAGATTGTCATTCAGATACCTCTGAAGTGTATTTGAAATACCCTGATAAAAGTAAACCAACAAGCATTTCAGCTATTTTCTTTGGTCTGCCCTATGCTAGACGAATGATATCTTTTTTGGTGATGTCGATTTCTTTTCCCAATTTTTTTAGAGGCTATTCTAATCTAGAAACAAAATAGCAGCGTACTTTCAACTAGAATTCAAAATAAGAGACGGCGTTATGCGAATGCAGGGATTCAAGATGACTCACTTTTCCCGAACCTGATAACGCGTGCGAATATGCTGTCAAAAACACAGTCAACTTTCTTGCGGCATCTTCACAAAACATCAAATTGTCAGCATTCAGCCGAGCAAACTCTTGTTCATCGACTCGCTTAACCAGCCCCTGGGTAGGCGTTCCCAAACAGGTTCCCATTTGTAAAAACAAATTAGGAAAATCTGAAAAATCAAAATCCTTATCAAGATAAATCGACACCGATGCTTGACTGCGCTGTGCATGTGGAGTCGCTACAAAACCTCGCCGCTGAATCCAGTCAATAATCTCTGGCCCCGATTGCAAATTCTGTTTTTCCATTTCTGAAATGGTCAACTGATTGGCCAGGGCTGCTGACTGAGGACACGTACTGGAATAGTCCAAATGAAATTGGATTTCTGTGGTTACTGCATTTTTGGATTTTGTAAAAATACATTTTAGTGGGACTGATTTTATATAGGACCGTTTCGATTCCAAAGTTGTCATCGTTAATGGCATCGAAAGTGTGATTACAATTTTAGCATTAGAACTTAATCCATTTTGCGATAAAACACATGGGTCTAATAAATCCCGCACGCCTTTGAGCGACAATTCGCCATTCTGAGTGTAGAGACTTAGGATTTCATAAAGTCTCGACATGTGAATGCCCTTAGACGGATTGATCAGGTTCACAAAAATATCAAAGTCGCAAGGCACTCGGTTTTTTACGCCATCCAACATTACAATTACTGGCAAAGTAACGGCTTCCATACCCACCCATTGCAGAGGGATACGATCGGTTTCAGAGGATTTTTTAATTGCGTCCACAGTGATCATGTGGTGGGTTATAACCAATAAGCCCTAAAAAGTCTACGCTATGAAAAAAATTGTTTTAGCCAGCACCTCTATTTATCGCCGCCAGCAGCTTGCCACTCTGGGTATTGCATTCGAATCTTTGAAGCCTAAATTTGATGAAGACTCACAAAAAGATGCGATCATAAGGGATTTAAAAAACCCTAGTTTAATTGCTCAAAAACTAAGTCGCTGCAAAGGGGCTTCTCTGGCCAGCCCTGATACCATCTGCATTTCTGGTGATCAATTGGTTGCTTT
>JAYTTH010000325.1:0-5348 GCA_043745515.1 Pseudobdellovibrionaceae bacterium
ATTCTGAATAAAAAGGAAAATGGCCTAACTAATTACAAGAGGTTGATTCAGTTTTGCCACGAAAGTTCGGGGGTTCCACTCGAATTTATTACCTTTGAGTTAGAGCAGTATTACAAATTGGATTTTGTAAATTGGGCCCATTTTTTTAAACCGGTGGCCCATGCGCAAGAATTTGTTAAAATTGCAAAAATGAAAAAAAAGAAACTCTATCTTTGGACTAATCCCATTTGGCCTGAATTTAATGTTAAAAAGCGACTTGAATGGGGCGGATTTGATTCTCGGGACTTTTTAGGAATGACCCATTCTGAAAATTCCTACGGATGTAAGCCGCACTTAGAGTATTTCAAAAATTCTTTAGAACTATTCAACTTGGATCCAAAGCATTGTGTCTATATCGGCGATAGCATTAAAAAAGATTCGCCCGCTCGAGAACTCGGCATTGAAACGATCATTTTATCGGGTAATAAAGCCCATGATTGGCAATCCCTCATCGAGGGCATAGTCAAATAGTAGTCAAATAGTAATCAAATTCCTGTAGGACTCTGACCAAACCTGTTGCTCTTTTAAATAAAAAGCTGGATTTTGGATATCATTTAGCAAATTTCGAATGGGATTTAAATCCACTTTAGCACCGTTAATTTCAAAACTATCCAATCGGCGGTCCATGTGGCCGATTTCATAATAAGAAAGATGGTTTTGATTCATTTCGGTTTCAAAGGTTTCTTTATTTATCTTAGGTACAGTAAATGCAAGTTCAAATTCGCCCAAATGAATACTGGAAAACAAAATCAAGGAAACTTTTAATTGAGACACCAACTGATGACAAACCGGATGAAAATGTTTTTTCTCTAACGAAAGCGAACATTGAACCCCATTAATTTCACACAAAAAATCAAGGGCCGCAAGCAAGCCGTCGCTCGTGTCGATACAGGCACTGGCATATCGGCTAATAATGCCCGCTTCTTTGAATCGAGCCTTAGGTCTAAAGGCCATTTCAATATCCGATGCTAGTTTTGCTGATTGATTCTTTACAACAAAATTTGCAAAGCCAGTTGCCGTTCCCATTCCTACGGGCCCAGTTACATAGACAGTATCGTCTTGTAGAATTCCCTTTCTAGAAAGTGTCGTCAATTTTGCTCGCTGTCCTATTGCTGTGCAAGATACAAGAAACGATTTTGAATCGTTGGTATCTCCTCCCAGTAAAAATGTTGAATGTTCTGCAAGTGCATCTTGAGTGCCCTTCCAAAAGCGAGAACAATAGTTCATGTCATGTTCTTTGGCTTTGCTAAGGCCGATCAATACACCAAGTGGTGACGCGTCGACGGCTGCCAAATCAGACAGACTTGAGACCACATTGATCCAGCCGATACTATAGGGATCAGAGATCAGTTTCCATTCGAGTTCTTCGCATAGGGCATCTGCCGTGATCACTATATTTTTTTCGAGGCCAAAATCTAAGATTTCAGCATCTGACTCGTAGATTTTATTTATTTGTTGCGGCGAGCGTTTAAATGCAGACATCAAGCTTGTAATTTTCTCGATTTCTAAAAGTTTTGAATCCACTGACGTTCTCATTTTGTTCTCTTCATTTGGCCAAGTTCTGTATTGAGTTCAATCCAGTCTCCATTCTTTAGGCTCTTGAGATCTTTAACTTGAAGGAGACATGGAATTTTCAATTCGCGGGCAATGATAGCCCCATGGCTTAAAAGTCCTCCTGTTTCTGAAACGATTCCTTTTGCGTTTAAAAAAGCCGAATGGAAATTAGGTGACGGGGTTTCGCATAAAATGATTACATTGGCGGGACATTGAGTAAGCGATTCATAACTGGTGACCCAAAAAACGGGGGCACATATTTTACCTTGACTGACCACTTGACCTGTCCAGGGTCCATCGGCTTTTGCCGATACATTTTTTTTTAAACCTCCCGAAGTATAAAAAAGAGATTCTATTTTTTTAATTTGAAATTGAAAAAGCGCGTCCGGGGGCGATTTTTTAATATACTGCTTTCTATTTTCAATTGTAGAACTTATATTTTCCTTCACAGACAAGTCTTTTTGCAGAACTTGTTTATGAAAAACAAAAACCTCTTCTAAAGTAAGATAAAAAATGTCTTCTATGTTTGGCAGGCATTGGCCAGAGTTCCAGACATTGGCAATTTTATATAAAATTTTTCTCACAGTTGGAAACTGATAGGACGCATAAAACCGATGTTCTTCATCGCAGGATATTAATTTTGTGAACTGCTCAAATAATTCTGAAGTCATCAATTGTGGAGGATGAGAAAATAAATCGGTGGCTTCGGTCGATGACGGACGCTGCCGCTCTTGGAAGACCATTTTTTCAACAAGGACTGGTTGTTCCGAAAACGTCGGTTGTGCAATATCCCAACTGAGCGACAGGTGTCCAATTTTGCTCATTACAAAGGACCGGCCGCGCAGAGCGTCCTGGCTCAGAACATGTTGCAAATGCTTGCTAATTTGAAAGTCACTTTGCGAAGACAAATGCTCGATGGATACTTTTAAGTGATGATGTCGATTCAAAGATTCTATAATAAATTTCAATATATTTTTATAAAAAAATATTGCAAAATCCAACCGGTTAAAAGCGCATCCATCGGATTCAATTTTATTCATCAATAGATGAAAATCGGGATCAAATGGGGACCAGTCGTTTGCCAATTCTGCATTTTTTTCAAAACCATCAATATGAATTGGTAATTCCGAAGCCCACGAGGTCAAGACAATTTCAATTTTACCTTGAATTTCGGTGGCGTATATTCGTTTTAAAAATCGAACTTTTAGACTTTCATTTTTTGAAGGCGATCGTAAAGCAAACCAAAATGTCGAAATCAATCGAGCAATCAAAGATCCTATTTTTTGAATTGAAAAATGATAAAATGGGATTTTTTTAAAAAACCGCTTATTTGAATATAGGTAGCCATCTACCCATCGTGCAATTTGATCTGGATCAATTTTTTTAAGATTAAACTCATATTTTATCGAAGCTAAATTGACCTTAAGGGCCGACTGTAAAACACTCCATCCTAATGGAGAAATTGAATCGGGAAAGCGTTCTTTAGTTTCGTGCCGGGTCCATGGTGCGAGTAAATGGATCATTCCAATTTATTCTTTATTTGCTCGATAGAGTCAATCGGCAGGTTTAGAGATTTTATTTTTTTTGCTAGCGTAGATGGAATGGGGACTATTAGTCCAAAACTGACAACACTGACTAAGAACCACAGGACCGATTTCACTAAATCTAAATGATGCCGGAAAATCAATAGTATATGCAGAGACCAGCCCAGGTCAAATGCGAAAACACGGGACAAAAGATAGGGAGTTTTTAAATAGCCGACCAATACCTTTATAAAATTTGAATCATCGGCTAAATTTTGCATGCGCAGCACGTCCGCCTTTTTGGGTACCAAAAAATGTTTCCACATTTTAGCTAGAAAATAGAACTTTTCATAAAACATATCACTCAAAGAAAACAAAGCATACATTTTTTCAATTTTACTGGTTTGTATACTTCGGGATCGAATTAAATAATACAGCTCGCGAGTACGAAGCGCCGTATCTTGAACAACAAAACTAGCGGTATAAGGTTTTAACGCCTGAATCCATCGATTCAGCAGCGCGTCCGGATGAATAAGATTGAGAAAGCATAAATTACGATAGGCAGGATCATACGCATTTGCCTTTTTTACGAGCTCCAGAAATTCAAATTCATCAATGAATGCCTTTTTGCTGCGAAACCAGTTCAAAGGATCGCAGAGCTCTTTTAAGCCAGTTTTATAATAAGCCAAATGAACCACTAAATGAAAAAAAAAGTACAAATCATTCAGTCTTAGACAGGGAATTTCAACAAAACTATGAACTTCAGAATGGGTCCATAAATCCATTTCTTCTATTTGAATGGGTGATAGGGGGGTCACAATATTCCAATGAGTTCCTAGCACACAATTGAGTGTTGGCGTAAAAAATGGTGGCCAATGATGAGAGTAGTTTTCTTGTTTTCTAAATTGGACTCCGCCCAGGCTGGCGGCACATTGTAAATTAAGATCCCTGTAAATGGATTCCAAAGAACCTAAGGAAGATTTTTGAACTAAAAAATCAACATCGTTCATTTTTTTGTAGGAAGTGGATCCGTAAAAAGTGTCCGCCAACGCTTGCCCTTTTAAAATTATAAATGGGATCCCAGCATCATTCAATTTTGTAAATATTATTTTTGCCTCTTTGAGTCTCAAATCATTTTCAATAGAAATTCTGTCAAAACAGTCGCTTAAAATTGTCAAGACGGAATCGGGAACTGTTAGTTCATATTTTTTGATATTTATATATATTAAACTTTCGCAGGAATTCAAATTAACAAGCTCTAGCCAGGCCGTCCATGTTTCATTTTCCTGAATTTCAGACAGGAGACCCTCTAGTTTCTTCAACTCTGTCGGGGTGATAGTTGCAAAATTTAAAAGACAAAGCGATTCTGAAAGTTTATTTTTCACTGTGAGACTCATCTTGGACTTTTAGAATTTCGACATTGTCTTTTTCAAATCGAGTTTGGAAAGCCCAATCCCAAAGGCACAGTACTTTTCCAAAGTTAGTTTGCATACTACTTGGTTGATGGTGCCATCTGTGCAATTCCGCAGTGTTAAAAATTGTATTAAAATACTTTGTGCTATGATTAAAATTAACATGTATAAGGATTCCGGTGACTCCGCTCAACGTTATAAATAGTGTTTGAACCTGGTATCCGACCGAAAAAATTAACAGTGGCAAAAAATAAAAGAAAATACTCAAAAATAAATCGAATATGTGAAAGGTGGCAGAATTGTTCCAATAAACCACACGATACTGGTGGTGATATTTGTGAAGCCGCCAGAAAAGTTCAGATTTGTGCCCTAAAAAGTGATAACTGAAATAAAATAGCTCGGCGATGATTAAAATCAACAGCGTTTGAAGGGCTGGATTTAAATGATGTGGCCATAGGAATCCTAAAGTGGGGATTTGTTGCTTTTTTGAATATTTCCCCAATAGATCAATCAAAATTGATAGAAAAGGCAATTGTATAAAAGTAAAAAAGCTGTCCCTGGCGAACTGTGGCGAAAACATTTTAAATTGGCGATCAAAAGGCCGAGTGAGCTCCAATACAAACGCAAGAAAAAGGGCTCCCACAATCGAAGCTAACGAAAATAATTGCAATTCACCAGCGGTTTGTCCAGGGAACAATACAAAAATGGGCAGAACAAAGGCGACTAAAAAAAAAGGGTAAATAAGCAGTTGCAGGTGATGGCTCATACCTAAATATCTTTTCCTCTGGTCGGTATGTCAAAGTCTAGATCGACATAGGGC
>JAYTTH010000326.1:0-20366 GCA_043745515.1 Pseudobdellovibrionaceae bacterium
CAGAGTGGTAACTGCGACTGACCCTGACCCTTCGGTTGCCATTGAGGCACTTGGTTTAGGTAACTTCTCACACGTTAGATTTGTTGTTTGTGGTGAACAAAAAGTCTTTTTATCATCACAAACATAGGTCTGAATTTGTAATTCACATTTGTGTTTTTTATCCAGGTCGTCTTTAGTTAATGGAATTAACAATGAGGTCGACGTCATTTTAATTGTGTTCATTTCCATTTCATTTTTTTTAACTTTGTTAGGCGCCTCTAAATTAAAATGATGCCCCTCCAGAGGTTTTACTAGAATCTGGAAACCTATCTTGGTCTTTTCAAGAGTTGTCGTTTGAAGAGGTTTACTGTTAGGTTCCGCGATAATCAAAAATCCCATTAAACCTATAGAAATTAAAAATGACTTGAGCATAGAACCTCACTTTCCTTTATTTCTATAGAGAATATTGGGATGGAGCAAATGTAAATTAGCCGTTTAACATAAAAATCATTAGGGGAGCTTGGGAAAAACGATTTACGCCATGACCCTTTGTTTTGCTGACCATCTAAGGTATCGTTGTTTCATGGAAAAAAAGACTCTGATTCACGATATAGTGGGAAATACCCCATTACTTTATTTGTCTAGTTTAAGTAAAAAAACCGGCTGTTCAATTTATGCTAAAGCCGAATATTTAAATCCGGGCGGCTCAGTCAAAGATCGAACGGCATTGGGAATAATTAAGGACGCTGAAAAGCGCGGACTTTTGCGACGAGGAATGACAATTGTAGAGGGCACTGCCGGAAATACCGGGATTGGGTTAGCAACAATGGCGGCCCAGCGAGGCTATTCCAGTTTGATGGTTTTGCCCGATAATCAAAGTGTTGAAAAATATCAAGTATTAGAAGCCTTAAATGCCGAAGTTAGAAAAGTTCCAACTTGTCCTTTTAGCGATCAAAATCACTTTTATCATCAAGCTCGTCGAATCTCTGAAAGCGATCCTCAAAAATATTTTTGGGCCAATCAATTTGAAAACACCGCTAATTTTCAAACCCACTATGAAACAACGGGGGCGGAAATCTGGCAGCAAACGGCTGGTAAAATCGATATTTTTTGTTCCTCTGTTGGAACGGGTGGGACGTTGGCGGGTGTTTCTGTTTTCCTAAAAGAAAAAAATCCAAAATGTGAAACTATTTTGGTGGATCCATTTGGTTCAGGGATGTTTGACTTTGTAAATTCAGGACTTATTAAGTCAACCGGTAGTTCAGTGACCGAAGGTATAGGAATAATGCGGCTGACAGAAAATTTTAAAAAAGCCAAGATTGATCGCGCGATACAAATTGACGATCAAAAAATGATTTCGATGTTGTATTTTTTAGCTAAAAGCGAAGGCCTATTAGTAGGTACATCAGCAGCGCTGAATGTATTTGGCGCCTATGAAATGGCTATGAATCACAAAAATTCAAATAAGACGATTGTTACTATTTTATGTGACAGCGCGCTTCGGTATCAATCTAAGGTTTTTAACTCTGAGTGGCTTAGTGAAAAAAAACTGACTCCCCAGCCGATCTAGAATAGAAATTCTAGAAACGGGGGTCTCATGTCGTCTATTCTTAACATTCCGGTAAAAAATGCGGGTTGTGCTTGGCAAACGTATCAAGATTTGTACAAACAATCGATTGAAAATCCTGAATTGTTTTGGGGACAGCAAGCCGAGCGTATTTCTTGGTTTAAAACTTGGGATAAAGTTAAAGAAACTAGTTTTAAAAAACCGGTTTCGATAAAGTGGTATTCTGGTGGCAAACTAAATGTTTCTTATAACTGCATAGATCGGCATTTGGAAAAAAATGGCGAAAAAACAGCATTGATTTGGGAACCCGACGGAACTAATCAGCCTGCAAAAAAAATAACCTACAATCAGTTATCAGTTAATGTAAATAAATTTGCGAATGTGTTGAAATCTCAAGGTGTGAAAAAAGGAGACCGAGTTACCATTTACATGCCCATGATACTTGAGACAGTGTACGCTATGTTGGCTTGCTGCCGAATCGGGGCCATTCATTCCGTAGTTTTTGGTGGGTTTGCTCCTGATTCAATTGTAGATCGTGTGAATAATAGTGAATCGAGTTTTTTAGTAACAGCAGATGAAGGCAGGCGAGGCGGAAAAACAATTCCGCTAAAAAACAATGTCGATCAGGCGTTGGAGAAAACAAATCTTATTAAAAAAGTGATTGTCATTAAGAATACGGGCGGTTCTGTTAAAATGAATCCCACAAGAGATTTTTGGTACCACGATTTGGAATCACAGGCCTCTGAAAATTGTGAGCCAGAAACAATGGATGCAGAGGATCCATTGTTTCTGCTTTATACCTCAGGATCAACGGGCAAGCCCAAAGGAGTGTTACATACAACCGGCGGCTATTTGGTTTACGCATCGTTGACTCATAAATATTGTTTTGATTTAAAAGATGATGATGTTTACTGGTGCACCGCCGATGTTGGCTGGGTGACTGGTCATTCTTATATTGTGTATGGTCCGCTTTGCAATGGAGCTACGACCGTAATTTTTGAAGGAATTCCCAATTACCCGACTGTTTCGCGATTTTGGGATGTGATTGATAAGCACAAAGTTTCTATTTTTTATACGGCACCCACCGCGATCCGCGCCCTTATGCGTGAAGGCGAGGCGCCAGTTAAAACGACTTCACGAAAGTCCTTGCGCATTTTGGGAAGTGTTGGTGAACCAATCAACCCCGAAGCCTGGCTTTGGTACTATTCGGTAGTCGGAGATAAACGATGCCCAGTCATAGACACTTGGTGGCAGACCGAAACTGGCGGGATATTAATTTCTCCGTTGCCAGGCGCTACTCCTTTAAAACCAGGATCGGCGACCTTTCCTTTTTTTGGAATCAAACCGGAAATACTTTCACCTGAAGGCAAAAAACTAAGTGGCGAAGCCGAAGGGATTTTGGTTTTGGCAGATTCCTGGCCCGGTCAAATGCGTACAGTATACAATGATCATGGGCGTTTTGAAGAGACTTATTTTTCATCTTTTAGTGGGTATTATATGACTGGCGATGGGTGTAAGCGTGATGCCGATGGTTATTACTGGATCACCGGACGAGTGGACGATGTCTTGAATGTTTCGGGGCATCGCCTAGGGACAGCAGAAATAGAAAGTGCACTGGTTGCCAACAGACAGGTCGCTGAAGCCGCCGTCGTTGGGTACCCTCACGATATAAAAGGGCAGGGAATCTATGTCTACGTTACATTAAAGGCCGGCGTTGTGCCTTCGGACGAGTTAAAAAAAGAACTTATTCAAGGCGTGCGCACTGAAATAGGACCCATCGCAAGTCCTGATTTGTTGCAGTGGGCCCCGAGCCTCCCGAAAACTCGGTCCGGAAAAATTATGCGGCGGATTTTAAGAAAGATTGCTGAAAATTTGCCTGATCAACTGGGTGATACGTCCACATTGGCAGATCCAAGTGTGGTAGCTGACCTGGTAAAAAATCGCTTGAATTTGAGCTAAAACAGTTTGACCTGTACTCAATTTTAAAATTGTAGTACAAATTTGACTATTGCAATGGGAGCAAATATGAAATCAATGGTCAAAGAAATAGTATTTGTTTTATTTTTAATCGGATTGGGTATTGCGAGTCGGTTAGTTCCTCATCCTTGGAATTTTACGGCGATTGGTTCGATGGCGCTATTTTCTGGTTTTTCATTTAAAACTAATAAAAGTCTAATGTTGTTACCGTTTATTAGTTTGTTTCTTTCTGATTACATTTTAGGTTTTTATGATGGGATGATATATGTTTACGCAGGATTTGCCATCGGCATCGGTCTGTCTTTGGTTTATTTTTATAAAGCGTCGGCTTTATCATTTGCAAATCGTGCTTTGACCGTAGGTGGTCTGTCCGTGGTTTCAAGCTTTCTGTTTTTTATGCTTACAAATTTTGGAGTTTGGCACGGATCTACTTTTTATGTTCAAAGTTTGAATGGTTTATTGACCGCTTATGTTGCCGGATTGCCCTTTTTATTTAATCAAATTGCTGGGGATCTATTTTTTGCCGGTATCATTTTTTGTGTGTACGAGTTTTTCAAGGCTCCTAAAAAAGTTTCTGAGCAAATCGCCTAGGGCTTTTCAACTGCCAACATGCGGATAGCTTGGGTAATATCGTCTAAACGTTCATCCATTGAATCCAACATGCCTTCAATAAGATCTTTTGGGGACTCTCTTTTGATTTTTTGGGAATCTTTGTATTGTTTTGAATTCAAATATTTTTCAGTAAATTTTCCATATAGATTCTGTTCGTGCGAATTTAGAAAAAGTTTTTTTCCATAGTTTCGAGCAAGTATATGGCTAAAGGAGCCTTCAAATTCTGGGCGGCTATCAACGACGTCTAGAAGCTGCAAGCCAATATAAAGTCGTCGGGCAACTGCCTCTTGAGCGGAAAAGTTTGGACGAACCAATCGCTCAATGGCATTGTGTAATGTAGCAGATTTTGATACAGTTGTTTTCAAGTCTTTATATGATTTCAAATTTTCGCCTAGCCGATACCCGGCCAATGTGGCAGCCAAATTTGCATTCCCCGCGTCTATTTCAAAAGCACGTTCTTCAATAAGGAATTGGGCGACTTCGTCTGCTCTTGGTAAACCTGATTTACGAATTGAATCTGCCATTTTCAGTGTTTCTTGGTCAATAAGCCTAGATTTTTGGTGGAATTTTTTTGGAAAAAGCATCGCACCCAAATGCCAAGCAACTTCATGCACAGTCAGATCTGGATGGTTGTCCTCATAGGCAAATAGAGCCAAAAAGTTACCTGTGGCGCTAACAGATAGCTTAAGGGCCTCTTCGGATGTGATCAAGCCAGTCTTTACGGGAAGAAACACAAGTGGGTCTTTTCCGTTTAGAATTAATTGTTGATTTAGTTTTGAAACTTTATCATAGAGAAGGTTTGCTGAAGGGGCACGCGCTCTAATTCCAGAAATTCCTTTTTTGAATTCAAAGCCAAAATGAGAGGCAATTTCGGCGCCAGAAAGAGCCGCAAACCAACGAATATCTCCATGCGAAGTGAATCCGTCAGGAGTTGCTGAGTGGCTGGATTGCCACTTTACAAAATAGGGTTTGTAAAACTCGATCTGCCCAAACAAATTGTGACCTCGGAAAAAAATTGTTTTACCAGGGGAGGCTGAGTCTGATTTATTTGGATATAAAAACTGGCCAACTGTTTCGAAATAGTTTAGTTGTTGCTCCGAAGTCAATTCGATACGAGTTTTGTAAAAGTAAGCGCATTTGGCATTGGTCAGGGCGTCTGCTTGAGCAAACCAGTTGGCGAGCACTAGAATGAGTAAAATTAGATTTTTAATCACAAAGATAGTGAATGCAAATTAGCAGCACATGTTTCAAAACGCTACGGATCCATATAACCGGTAATCCCTAAAGCAAAACTGAACTAAAGCGCAGATTGGCCATTGCCTTGTGTATCTTTTTGACACGTAAAGGGTTCTGAAACTCGCGCGCGATAAGTGTTACTCGATTGGCATTTTAGTTTTATTGGTTATGGTTAGGGTTTTAAATGCAGCTATGTGGTGCGACCATTGCATTACTATAAAGTCAGAAGCGGCCAACAAGTCTTTCCCCCAAAGACGGCGGCTTCTACCCCCTAAAACCTCGTTTCCCCCAAACGAGGTTTTTTCTTTTTGAGACATAGGCGTGTTTACAGCAGTGGGTTCGGCAAGTTTTGGAACCATTGCCAATAATGGATCTAACATTGTGTACACCGCAGGGGCTTCTGCTTCGGGCAAGGATACATTTACATTTACTATTTCAGATTCTCATGGTGGAACTTTTACTTCAACGATGACAGTTCATATTGTGACGGCATACAGTTGGACCGGCCTAACAACGGGAACTTGGAATTCGTCAACTGGGTCTAACTGGTGTGGATCACTAAAAAGTGATAAGACTGGATGCAAAGGCGATGGGGCTGTCCCCGGCTCTGCGGACATTGCCATAATTGATGATACCTGCATTAGTAGTTTTTGTTCGCCCACGACAAATTACAATGTCAGCGTTTATGGAGTCCGTTTAGCAGCGGGAACATTAACCCAAGGCACTGGAACGTCCTTTAGTGTTGGTGATGCCGGATGGTCGCAAACGGGCGGCGCTTTTGTTGGGGCCGATGGCGCCCTTTCATTTAAAATATATTCACAGAGTGGTGGGGCGTTTAAATCTACGAGTGGTACTTTGACATTACCACTTAATACTAATGGGAATTACACTGCATTTTCTCAAACTGGTGGGACATTCGATCACAATAGCGGAACGGTGCTTTTTTACGGAAGTACGGCGTATGATTTTGCCCGTTACACTATCAATGTTGTCACGGGGCTAACTTTTTATAATATAATTTTCAGTGGGGGCGATTACAATGGGCGAGAGTCGCTCTATTATATAACTAATCCGGTTACAGTTTCGCATGAGCTTACAATTAAAAGTGACGGAGCTGGAGGCACTCGATTTGATGGCGGCACAATTAATCTTTCAGGAAATATGATTGCGCTTTCTGGTGCTCACAATCAAGGCAACGGTAGGATTATAGTAAATGGCAATTCGGCACAAACCTATTCTGGGACAGGCGCATTTCCCTATTTAGAAATAAATACAACAGGCTCCTTTAGCCCAGCAAGTGGTACGACAGGTCTTGAAGTTACGTGTTTCACACTCATGCAGGGCACATTTAATTCACCATCTGGTTTCTTGTCGATTGAGACTCCCTATAATGCTACTTTGACGGGTTTCAATTATTCCGGAGGCACGTTTAATCATAATAACGGCACGGTGCAATTGGTTGGAATTACTGCCTACAATCATTCTCATATTACTATAGCCGGTCCCGTGGGACTTACATTTTATAATTTAGTATTTAACTCGGCTACCTACAACGGAAGTCAAACACACTATTACTTAAATCAAACAACTAATGTTTTGAATGACTTTACGATTAGTGGCAGTGCTGGGGGTACCAGCCAATTTGATTCAGGAACACTCAATGTTAAAGGAAACATTTCAGCAGTTAACGGAGCCAGCTGGTCTGGCACCGGAAACCTGGTCTTAAATGGTACGTCAGCCCAGACGTATTCTGGGACTGGTTCGTTTCCCTACCTTATTATTGATAACCCTACGACGGTTACTCCGGCTGTGGGTACGACAAGCCTCAACGTTTCTGTTCTAAAAATACAACAGGGAAGTTTTACCGCTCCTACGGGCGCGCTTACCGTGTCTCCACCAACAAATAGCAATTTAACAGCTTTTGATTTTAGTGGGGGCACATTCATAAACAATAGTGGAACCGTTGTGATTTATGGTTCGTCCTCTTACAGTTACTCCCAAACAACAATCAATGGATACACGGCGCTTAATTTTTATAACTTAAATATTGGCAGCGGTGGTTACAATCCAGGAGCATCCGATTTTTATCTTGGACAAAATGTAACCGTTGCAAATACGACAAATGTAAGTGACAGCACAAGTAGGCCCCATATGAACGGAAAAAATTTAACTACTCAGGTTCTGACGTTAGCGGGAACGACATTGACCCGCGATGGAGGAACGTTGACTGTAAATGGGTCACCGGTCGGATCTGGCGCTTATGGTGCTGGAACTATTGGAAATTAACGTTTGCTAGATTTTCTTATTCATTTCTGCGACACGATTAATTTGTGAAATTTTGAATTTCTCTAGTGCTAAAGTCAATTTACTGTCAGATAAAGCGAGTATAGATACGGCTAAAATGCCAGCATTGAAAGCATTGTCAATGGCTACAGTCGCAACTGGAACGCCTTTTGGCATTTGAACAATGGATAAAAGTGAATCTAAGCCACTTAGATTTTTTTGGCTAATGGGCACACCTATAACTGGCAATGTCGTCAAAGAGGCAATCATCCCCGGCAGGTGCGCAGCCCCACCAGCACCGGCTATGACAATTTGGAAACCACGACTGGCAGCCGATTCAGCAAAATCAAACATTTTTTTTGGCGTCCTGTGAGCCGAAACGACTTCTAAATGGTAATCAATTTTAAATTCTTTCAAGGCGTTTGTCGCATCAAGCATGATTTTTAAATCGCTATCACTACCCATAATAATCGCGACACGCACGGGATGCTTTTTTTTCATATTAGGCTCCTAAAGTTTAAATCGAGTTCGTTCTTTTTGCGCTAGCTTGACTAGAGTTTTTGAATCCAGATCGTTGGACGTATAATTAATATGTCCCATTTTTCGCCCCGGTCGATTTTGAGTTTTTCCATACCAATACAAAGTACCCGATAGATTTTTTGGTATCGACACAACTGAATCTGTTTGCCCGACAAGATTGATCATGCAGAACTGTTTAGAGCGGGGACTTATAAGAATGTTTAAATCCCAATTCAATATTGATTTCATGTGCAGTGTGAATTGGTCTTGTGACAAAGCATCCAAAGAATAATGAGCGGAATTGTGAACCCTCGGAGCCGTTTCGTTAACTATCAATTCGCTGCCTTTTGAAAAAAACTCGAATGTAAGGGCCCCCACATAGTCCAATTTTGTCATCAAAGCTTTGATTCGCTTTTTCATATTTTCAAAAGCTTTATGGTAAATGGGTCCAAAAACAAAATCACATTTTGAATGACTTTGCTTTGAAAAAACCAATGGCGAGTGGGTCCATTGATTGGATGAGTTTCGAAAAAATGTCGCCGCACATTCGTAGTCAAAGGAAATAAAAGATTCGGCAATAAAACCGGTTTTAAAGTCCAATTCTGTGGCAGCTAATTTCACATGCTGCTTTTTATTTTTAACGACAAATGTTCCATACCCGTCGTAGCCGCCAAAGCGTTTCTTTAAAACATATTTGTATTTAAAAAAATCACCGCAGCGATCTAAATCAGCAAGTTGAGCAACTTCAAAAAAAGGAGCCGTGTCGATAAGGTGTCCTTCTAAAGTTGATTTCTGCAAGAATCGATCTTGAAATATTTTAATGTGATTCAAAGCAGGAAAAATTTGCAATCCTTTAGGGGACAATTCTTTAATCAAATTGACGTCAGCAAATTCACTTTCAAAAGTCAGGTGAGAAAGGGTTTTTAGGAATTCACCAAGATCTTTTCTGCTTGCGGGGTGTCCCTTTGTCCAATTTCTTGTGACTTGGGCCGCAGGATCGAATCCATTTTCAGATAAAATATGGGTTTCAACGCCTAAGTTTTGTCCCTTTTCGACTAAAAAGCGAGCTAATTGTCCACCACCTAGAATTCCAATTTTAAGTGGGGATTTGTTATCGCTTGCGGACCGTGTTGGCATGCTCTAAACATACTAGAAGAGGCACCTAATTTCAAGGTCTGAGGGGTAAATTGAAGAGAGTAGATTGGAATCTAGTTAATTTTCCACTTTGTTTGGCCCCTATGGTAGGTCTGAGTCATATTGTTCTGCGTGAAATAATCCAAAGCTACTTGCCTAAAGAAGCCCTGACTCTTTGGCCTTCAGAAATGTTAAATTCACGAAAAGTTCCTGGAGAAGATCTATCTGCTACGCCAGAAACTATGAAAAATGAAACGGAAACTTACTTTGTTCCCCAAATTCTAGGCAATGAAGCCAAGCCAATCGAAGACACGATTAAAAAGCTACAACTATGGGGAGCCCATGGAATCGATATCAACATGGGGTGTCCTGTTCGCAAGGCACTCAAGCACAATTATGGAGTCGCCTTGATGGGAGATCGCGAATATGCGGCCAACGTTGTGAGCCTAGCTGCTAACAGTAGTTCGCTGCCAGTGTCAGTAAAGCTTCGTGCCATAGACCAGGATCAGAGTAACCGGGATTTAATTGGCTTTGTAAATCACTTGGTTACTGCCGGTGCCGCATGGATTTGTTTGCATCCAAGGATCCCTGCGCAGCAGCGTCGTGGATTTGCTGACTGGGAACAGATTAAAACTCTGAAACAGTCGATCTCGGTTCCCCTGATTGGAAACGGAGATGTTCAAACTGCCGACGATGTATGGCGAATGAAAAATGAAACTAAGTGTGATCTGGTAATGGCAGGCCGAGCCCTTGCGGCTAGGCCCTGGATGGTCGCACAAGTGGCCGAGGACATGGGATTTGATGTCGGTTTTGTTCCGCGAACAAAACAAGAAGAGGGTTATGAGTATGGTATTTGCTTATTAAAATTTATAGCGCTCTCTAGAAAATATTTTGGAGAAAATTTGGCTTTGAGAAAAATAAATTTTTATTTGCGAATGACAACGCCTTGGTTAGAGTTTGGCCACTCGTTAATCGGTATTGGGCAGAAGGCGCAATCTACACAGGAACTTGAAGAAAAAGTGGCTGTATTTTTCAAGTATGAGCACCAGATGACCGCAAGGACCGAGCTGCGTTTATAGCTGGTCGGGATTTTAAGAATTGTTTTATTTTTTTAATAGGGCGTTCAATTTATTTGTAGTTTCTAATTCCACTAAATCGGTGTAGCCACCAATTACTTGGTCGTTTATAACGATAATGGGCATGGTCATCCAACCCGTTTCTTGCTTCATTCGATTCATTTCAGATTCGTTTCCAGTCAAATCGATTTCTTCAAATGCGATATCACGATTGTTCAAAAATTGAATCGCTCGCGTGCAGTAGGGGCAAGGATCTTTGGTGTAAATTTTTACGTAAGACGTGCTCATCTCTTTAAGGTAGCCTAGTACTGGCTGATTTAACAGTCCCCATGCAGAACAACATGGTTTTCAATCCCTCAAATCGCATATATTAGATTTAAATCGAACCCTGTCGAAGAGTCTCGGTCTCGGCCTTTAGTACCTGTCCAAGTCGCTTAAGTGCTTTTGAAAGGTTTGGTTCATCGATTAAGTGTGCGAATAAATCAGTGTCTTGCAGTTGCTTGGTGGTTACCGGAAATCCACACAAACGCAGGTAAAAAACCGTAGTGACATTTTGAAATCGGGGATTCAGTTGAAACGAAATTTTTGAAATGGATCTAAGTAATTTGGAATTTTTAATTGATTTTCGATCTAAGCCAATAAGCTGGCTTATTTGATCGATGTCTTTTTCGGAAAGTGATTCATGTAGATAATTGGAATATAGGTAGCATAAAAGTACAAATTGAACAGCCGTTTCTATCCCAATATCCTTGATCAAAGATTTCAAAAGCGATCTTTCTTCAAGAATAAAAATATACGAGTTACTTTCATAGAAAAACCGATGGGCCGTGTCTTCTGCATCAACGATGCCTAACAATTCACACGCATTGGCAAACGATTCTTCAATCATTAGAGGTAATATAGAATCGGTTTTTAAACTATTTGCGATGATCGCGCGAGCAACCGCATGGCACGATTCATGGAAGACATGATTTTGTTTTAAATTATCAATAACATCATCCCAAACAGTAACTAAAGGCAATTGGTTTTCCACTTTAGCTAAAACGCTGACGTTGTCAAAATAGGGGACTATTTTACTCTCGATAAAAGTGGTGAGCTGGCTCAATGGCAAAGCCAAATAGTCCGAGTTTGGAGCGAATGAATAGGTAAATCCGTGTTCCAGAGCGGCCTTGCGAATCGAACGATAAATGGAATTCTTATTGTAAAGGTAGCCATCACCCCAGTTTTTAGGCAAGGCGTTTGAGTGCACATTAAGCTGATGAAGTTCCATTAGGCGTCCGATTTTCATAGAGAATTGAGTGGATCATGGGATAATCATTGGGTGCAAGATCAAATACGGGAAATAGAGAAAACCTTAGGTAAATTACAGAAATTACAGGCTTTGCCCGCGATTTCGTGACAGGGAAATGTTTTTGAAATACTTTATTTCAAGTGAAGTTTAAATATATTTTGCCCCCTCTTTATCAGAACTATTTCCCGGCTTTTTTTTGGAATGGTAGCGTTAGTGAAACAAAAGCGACTTGCGAGACCTGCATTCAAGCGCCTGACAAGTACAAATCAGATTTGAAGTGTTGTACCTTTTGGCCATTCATTCCCAACTATATTGTGGGTCAAATATTAATGAATCCGGATGAGAAATATCAAGAAGTTCAGCAAACGATTCGTGCCCATATTGCTAAACATCAATTCAATTTCCCTTTGGGACTAATTGCGCCGTCTGATTATCAAATGAAATTTAGAAAAAATAAAACCATTATTTTTGGTAACGACGAAAACTTTTTGTGTCCGTACTATTCAAAGAAAACAAATAGTTGTGGCGCTTGGCTTTATCGAGGCAGCGTCTGCACTAGTTTTTTTTGTGAATCGAGTTTTAAAAAAAAGGGCCAGGCTTTTTGGCATCGTTTCGAAAATTATATGAGCTATTTGGAAATGGGATTGTCTCAAGAAGTATTAGCCTACAATGATTTCTCTCCGCGTGATGTAAATGTCCAGATTGAATTTTTAAACTTAGAAAAAACTACCAGACTGGCAGAACTTAAATATAAAAAAATTTGGAAGCATTACTATAAAAATGAAGTTGAGTTTTACCTAAAAGCGGCCCGATTTGTGGACGGATTACCTAAAAAACAGATTCAAGAGGTAATTGGAGACACGGGTCAGGAAATTAAAAACCAACTAATCGAAGCCTACAAAAGCATAAGTTAATTTGGATTAGCTAAATGACTGACGATCCAGTTAAAATGCACTGCCTCGACTGGCTGAATACTTAGTCGCTGTCCACGTTTTATAACTAACATATCTTTAAGCTCTTCTTGGTTCTTCAAGGCGCTCAATGGAAATAGATTATTGTATTTTTTTACAAAACTCACTTCCACGCAAAACCAAACTGGCTTTTCTAACGTCGCTTTTTTTTCATAATATTGAGATTTCTTAACAAATTGAGACGGATCTGGCACGGCGTCCTTGGATACAATGGCAAGACCTGCGATTCCGGAAGGGTCCGAACTTGAATGGTAAAAAAGGATTTCATCACCGACTTTCATTTCGTTCGACATGTAGTTTCGTGCCTGGTAGTTCCTTACCCCTTCCCACAAGGTTTTTTTATCACGCATCAAGTGATCAATTGAAAACACATCCGGTTCAGACTTCATTAGCCAATACTTTTTCATAGTGGCTATATAATTCAGCTGCCATTCAAAAGTCGAGGTATTTGTTAAAGTCATGTATTTCCGTGCCCTTATGGTAACATCGAGTCATGGATATATTTGCATTCGTTTTAGAAGACGAAGAGAAATTTCAAAATCAAATATATGGCGCTCTCAGAAAAATTAATCCACAGGTGAAAATTAGATTCTTTGGCAGTCTTGAAGACTTTTCTAATTGGATTGCGCTTTTTGTTAAAGATGGGGTTATGGCTATAGAAACTGCAGGCGTGCGGCTGCTTCAGGATACTGAGATTGAATCTATAGGAAACGAGAAGGCCATTCGACTGCTTGTTTGTAAAAACGAGTTGCTAGGGAGCGGCGCCATTTCATTGCTTACTAAAACAGTAGAGCTTATGGTCAGAAAGAATGCCTGCACAGCCGAAGAAAAGACCTCAGTGATTGTTACTGTATTTGATCAAGAGCAATTTGATATAAAGCCATTGGAAGTAAAAATTATTAACAACATCATTTTTAAGCCTTTTGATTCTTTAATTTTGGAAGAACACATGCGCTATGCACTTATCGGCAGAAAAAAACCAACAGATGAAAATTTTAAAAGTAATCGATTGGAAGCTCAAGTCGAAATGGTCAAAGATATCCCGTGTGAAGGATTTTCTGACTTGGGATTTATTACCGTAAGCGATCGTGAACTTCGTTTGGGCGAAGTAAATAAGTTTTACTGTGAAGAGTTCTCGTCGGGAAATATAAGAAGCGTGATGGCAAAATGCATCAAGTCGGTCCCCAAAGGAAAAGGCGCCGGCGGATTTTTGTGTTGGATGGAATATTTTGGTCTTGAGTCTGAGCAAATTAAAAAATTCAGAAAAGATCTTTTTAACGAATTTCCTTCGGCTCATTTAGCATCTCGTGTTCAGGATTTTAAGAAAAATATTTTAATTGTAGATTCCCTTGGGGAAACTGAACTGGGATCTTCATTAAAGCGATTTTTTCCTCAGGTGAATGTGGTCTATTATTCCAATTGGAGCCAATTTTTATTTGAGTATTCACCATCAGCTTCGGGTTTATTGGTTGAAAAAGACATTCCAGTGCCAACCGGTTTCGTATTGACCTTAGATACCAGTGGTCATTTTATTTTAGATCAGGAACCGAAAAGCGAAATCGAAACAGTATTTGGCGAAAATTTCAAAGACCTAAAAAAGAAAGATTTTCTTGAACTTTTGACCGAAGAATCAAAGAAAGCATGGATTGAAGTTTTGCGAGCCCAAAAAGTAGATATCGGTCGTGAGCCGGTATTAATCTTTAACAATATGGGCAAAAAGTTTCTGGTTCGGCTTTTGCAAATAAATAAATCCAAAAATGAAGCTCAATTGCCCGTGCTTGAATTAAAGCTTTCTGAAATGCCAATGATCGAGAAAATTGCCTATCTAGGAAAACTAAGTCCAATACCAAAAGAAATTAATGTGGTAATCGCGTCTAACGATCATATGAAAAGTATTATTGACGGAAATATGTTTGGTGAAGCGAAAAAAATAATGATCACAAAAAATCAACTTTCAGATAAAGAAAAAAAGTTTTGGTCAAAATCCATTTATGATGTGTTTGTACTTCCAATTGATAGAAACTATTTAGTTAAGAAAATTTATTTGTCTTTTTTGGAAACTAATCTTTGGTGGATTAAGCATTTTAGCGATCTCAAAAAAGAGATTCAATCGGCCCAACAAATTCAGATTGACGAGATATCAGAGGCTGGATTGGCTTTTAAATATCACCGGTCCTTATCTGTCGGGTCTTTTCGACGTTTTTACCTGTGGACCCCAAACGAACAGGAACTACGCGACTATCACGCAAATTGTAATTATTTTGAAGAAGTTAAAGAAGGCAAAACTATCAACTATGTCCACCATTTTGTGTTTTTTGGAATGAAGGACTTCTACCTTAAAAACATTAGACTTTGGGTTCGAGAAAACTATATTCAAAGTAAATCTAAAGACTAGTGAATATCATCGAGGGGCACCACTTGATCCGAGTGAGTGCTGTTAAAATACCTAAGTAACAATGTAGTCGCTTGAACTGTTTGCGGGTGAATATCGTGCATTAGAATTATCCCTTTGCCAGCGGACTTCATTTGTCGCCGTATTCGCGAATAAACACTCAATGGGTTTTTGTCTTGCCAGTCCAAACTATCAATTGCCCAGAAATAATGTTTAAGATTGAGCTTTTCTAAACGATCTCCTAACAGGGGATTGCCTACCCCAGAACCATAGGGTAGTCGAAATTTTGTGATGGGTGGGCCACCGGGGTCTACGGACTCTAAAACCGTGCTAAGAATTTTAAAGGCTCCTAATATTTGAAAATCTATTTCTTTTTCTTTCCAATCTTTAAAAATAGTCCCAGGCCGTTGAAGGATAGGCGCGTATTGTGATTTATTTACATTATCCAACTGAGAAAAATCCTGAGCTCGAGCTAAATTTCCAAGATCAGGGTGGTCATAGCTATGCAAAGCCACTTCATAGTTAAAAGATCGCACATAGCGCACTTGTTCTGGATTGGATAGCGCATTTTGAGCTAGCCAAAAAAATACCGGCCTAGGAAAAGAAGAGTGAGTCCACTGGTCAGCAATAGCTTTCGTGTACCGAGGGTGGGGTCCGTCGTCATAAGTGATCACAAAGTGATGCATAGGTAAACTGAGTCCGGTAAAGCTTTTGGATTGCCAGTCGTAAGCTGTGATATTCGCTTTGGACCAATCATAATAGGTATTTGAAAAGCAATCTCCTTCTGGAAGTGACTTCAATTGTTGTTTTGAGTGCCTTGCTGATTGCGCCAGTGTTTTTTCTTTATAATGTTGCATCGATTGGTCATTATTTAAGTCAAACGGTGCTTTTTTTGAAGTTAAAAAATTCTTTGGTAAAGTCATAAAATCAATGCATTGGATTTCGTTTTGACAGATGGAAATATGATCAGATTTTAATTTACGAATCATATGGGCTTTGGCCAACAAAACGTCTGGTCGAGTTGAGGCTTCGGCTTGCAGAGAAGCAAGAAAAGTCGTGTAAAATTTGGTATCTTTTACGGCTAAGGCTTGCCTCTGCTTTTGATAAATAGATTCTTCAATTCTATACACTTTTTGTGACGCGTGCAAAAGATCACACCGCAGTTGGCTGCTGTTAAAATCTCCAAAATGTGAATGGGCTTTTATTTTTAAGTGCATATCAAAACTTGATACCAGGCCCTGAGCCTCGATCGAAACATTCAGCAAGTTTTTTACCTCTTGCTCCAGATTCTCGGCCAAGGCAAGTGATGCTACAAAAATTAGTAAAAACGTTTTAAATACCAGCATCTGGCCTCCCTTAATCGCCCTTAGACAATTCAACCCAAGTGATTCCGTCCCCGCCATTTTCAGGAGTTCCGGCTTTCCATTGTTTGATTAATACATTTCGAGACAAATAAGATCGAATTGATTTTTTTAGAGCTTCCGTACCATGACCATGAATCACTTTGATTCGATCTTCTTGATGTTGAACGGCGCGATCCAATAAGAGTTCAAGTTCACCGATAGCTTCTTCAACAGTTTTACCGCGCAGATCTATGGTTCGATCTTCATCAACCAGTGAGGCTGAAAAATGGCTGGATTTTCTTACCAATTGGGCTGTTGGATTGGTTTGTTTTTCCGGTGGTTTAAGTTCAGTCCAATGAACCTGCAGGCGAAGCGAGTTGGAAAACACAAGAATTTCACCTTTCGCATTGGGCTGGCCTTGAACTAGCCCATCTTGTCCAAGGGAAGAAATAAATACTTTTGAGCCCGCTGGGAATTTTTTAATAAAATCGTCGGCAGATTCAATTTTTTTAATTTCAACAGGTTGGGCTTTTACAATTTCTGGTAAATTGAATTTTATGTCCTGCAGCTGTCTATGTTTGTCCATTGTCGTTTGCGCTTTAGCAGATTGTATGGCGTCTTCGACTTTCTTTTGAGCGGTTTTGACTTCTTTTTCTAAAAGTCGTGATTTTTCACCTTCAAAGGATTTTACAAGTTTTTCGTATTTATTTTTTTGATTGTTATAATCGTGAATTTCTTTTTTTAATTTTTGCTGAAGACCTTGGACTTCCTTTTTGAGTTCTTCAACACTTTCACGATCTTCCATGCGGGCGCGCGTTTCCGGCGATAGTAAATCAATAGCTCGATTTACTATCGCGGCTTCGACCCCTTGGCGTTTAGCCATTTGGATAGCAAAAGACTGTCCCGGAATACCAGGCAAAAATTGATAGGTTGGTTTGCCTGAGGTTTGATCGTATTCTAGGCTGCCGTTCATTACTCGATCTTGGTCTTTCCACCCAGATTTTAAATGACTTAAATGAGACGTGATAACAGCAAATACGTGATTTTTGCTATAGGCCTCTATAAAACTACGAGCCAGGCACGAGCCTTCTTCTGGATCGGTCGACCCACAGATTTCATCTATTAATATTAAAGAACCATGAGATTTCTTTTTGGATGATTCATGCAGAATTTTTAAATGGGCAGCAAAGGTAGAAAGCTCTTGATCGACGCTTTGGGAATCACCAATGCTAACTAGAATTTCTTTGAAAAAAGGAATTTTTGATTGCGCTTGCGCGCAGATCGGAAGTCCGCATCGGGCCATTTGTGCTGCCAGACCAATTGCTTTTAATAAAATAGTTTTGCCGCCGGCATTGGGGCCTGATAAGAGCAGGATAGATTTGCCGGAATCCAATTGAACCGTATTGGAAATTACTGGTTTACCACTTAAAATCAAAGAAGGGTGTTTTAGATCAATTAAATCAATGTCATCTTCAGCAAACTCGGGAACTTTCGCTTCTAGTGCTAAAGACAACTGACCTTGCGCAAATCGTAAATCTACTTTTTCTAAAATATGAAAAGATCGTTCAAAATTTTCAATCAAATGGAAAAGGTATTTTGATATTTCTTCAAGCAGTCGTTCAATTTCATCTTCGATTTCGACATCGATTTCTCGTAAACGATTATTTAATGGAATTACTTTTTCTGGCTCGATATAGACGGTTTGTTTTGTTTGTGAGGACGCATGGATTACCCCTGGAACAGAATGTTGCCGGCCTGATTTAACCGGAATCACCAATCGTCCTTCTCGCAAAGTTACGTATTTTTCTTGAAGGTAGGATTCCATTTGAAAATCCTTTACTAATTTATCGAGCTGTCCCTCAAGTTCATTTCTGAGTTTGTTTTTTTCGCTATAGAGACTATGCAAGGTTTCGCTAGCATCAGTGCGAATTTCACCAGTTGGGCTCATCAATTGATCAATGGCCGACAGCGGTTCATCGGCCTTCATCAATTCGGAGTCGACGTACCGGCACCAGGGTGTTGTAAAATCAGATAAACATTCTTTCAACGCTAATACTTCTAGGCAAAACGATCGCGTATCACGCAGTTCAATCGTTTTTAAAACCGCTTTTTTTCGAAGTCGAATAATCCATGTCGAATAGTGATCCAATGATTCCATAAAAGGACGGACACCGCTGCCAACGACCTGGCAGGCTTCCGCAATTTCATCAAAAGATTGAATAGCCAATGAGCGATCGCTTTTAGGGACCATATTCTTAGGTACCTGACTTTGAACAAAGGCACTTGTGCAGAAATCTTCAATTTTTTTTAGAAGTAAGTCCCAATCAAGATTTTCTAAATTTGTCATAGAGTCCATATTTCAATAGTTGTCCTAGGAAAGCAATCAAGATGACAATCCACAAATAATGCCCCCCGCGGGTAAATAAAGTGTTTTCAGGATTGTTTAAATAAGGAACCACTTGGCGTTTGGTCCATTCTTGTTGCAAGGGCGACAGTTCAGCCACATCGCCATAGGCGGATGTAAATGTGGTAACTCCAGTATTAGTAGATCGAATCAGGGGACGTCGCGATTCAATGCCACGGGCCAGTGTCATGTACAAATGCTGATACGGCTCAAACGGCACTCCAAACCATGAGTCGTTGGTCAAATTCACCAGTATTTCAGCGCCTTTTTTAGCGAGGCCAACTGTGAATTCTGGAAACAATCCTTCATAGCATATTTGCGCACCGATCATGAGGTAGTTACCGCGAGCTTTGTCTAGTGGGTAAACCAAAACGGAAGGGCCTGGGCCCCTGCCAAAATTAGAAACAAAGGGCAATAGTTTTTCTAAAAATGGAAATTGTTCGCTGAAAGGCAAATATTCGCCAAACGCCAGGAGTTGGGTTTTGTGATAAGGTCGAGACAACTCTTGCCCGGATGAATCCAGAAGAAATAAAGCGTTAAAGACCGAGCGTTCAGGGTCGGCTATTGATTTGTCTTTTGAAAAACCGCCAGTGATCAAAGCTTTTTTGCTCTTGATTAAAAAATCAGTTATTTGTTGTTTATTTTTACCATTTGCAAACTGGGTATCTAGATACTCTGGGATCGCCACCTCGGGCCAAATCATAAAATCTACATCTGAGTTTTCTTTTAAGGCCGATTCGCTAAGCTGAATAAACTTTTTAACAATGTCATCTCGGAAGCCTTTTCCTTTTTCTGCAAAAAGACGTTCTAAATTTCCAATGTTGGCCTGGACCTGCAAGATTTTAACTTCCGAATCTGTTTTTCGCCACTTTTGCCCATGAAAATAGCCAGCAATATTAAGTAGTCCAAAAATAGCAACAAGCGCTAGGGCCGGCTGGATAGCGTTTCCAATTGAAAAAGTTGAAGTTTTACGAAAAAGAAAATAAAACATAATCCCCTGGAATACGTAAATCAATAAGGACAATCCTTCAAAACCTATCACATCGGCAAATTGAAAAATGGGCAAATGAGACCAAAAAAGGGTGTATCCCAAGTGCCAAGGGAAGATTCCAGGCCAAAGTGTTTCAGAAATAAATGCTAAAGCTACTAGCGAAATAACAGAATTTTTAAAATCCAATTTAAAGTATTCACGTAAGCGATACGCAAGAAAGATAGAAATCGGTATGTAAAGATGAGCAAGCATGCAGAATAGAAAAAGCACGACACCGGCCACTGGCCAAGGAAAGTCACCATATTCTTTTGCGGTAAACCCAATCCAATGAAATCCAATTAGAGTCAGAGTAAATTGGGCAACCCAGGCTGCATTAAAAACCTCTCGAGTGCTACGTGCCTTAAAAAAGACCCAATACCAAAGTGGAATGTAGGCAAAGAAGAGTCCCCAGGGGTAAAAAGGTATGTAACTGGTGCCAACAATGAGGCCACTAAAAAATCCAAGACGATATTTCTTGAAAAAGTCGAAAATCTTGTTCATGATTACTATATTGAATGAACATATGAATAAAACTACAACAGAAAACGTAAT
>JAYTTH010000327.1:0-5301 GCA_043745515.1 Pseudobdellovibrionaceae bacterium
TAGCTTCAAAATCCATCGCCTTGACTTTAGGACTAATAAAGTCCAGACCTGACCCATGCCAACAAGCGTATTAAAGATTAACGAGGTCTTTTACAGCATCCAGGGCGAGTCGAGTTGGGTTGGCCACCCAACTGTTTTTATCCGCACGACGGGCTGCAATTTGCGATGCACCTACTGCGATACGAAATACTCATATTATGAGGGTTCCTTTCTAGAGACAGATCAGCTTTTGGCAACGATCGCCAAATATAAAACTAAGTATGTCTGCATAACCGGAGGCGAGCCTTTACTTCAAAAAGATATTTTGCGCTTTATGGACACGCTAGTGGGGCAAAACTATAATGTGTCCCTGGAAACGAGCGGTTCCAAGTCAATTGAAAATATAAATCCAAAAGTGAAAATCATAATTGATGTAAAAACTCCAGACAGCGGCGCTTCTGACACGTTCCTTCAATCCAATCTATCTTTAAGCAATTCGTTGACTGAATATAAATTTGTGATTGGCAGCGAAAAAGACTTTGAATGGTCAGAAGAATTTTGTCGTCAACATGAATTGTTCGAAAAATTCACTGTTTTATACAGCCCATCATTTGGAGTTGTATCAGAACGATGGCTTGCAGAGCGAATTCTGGCGAGAAATTCAATAGCTAGAATGCAAATTCAATTACATAAAAAAATTTGGGCTCATGATGCAAGAGGGGTTTGACCTTAAAAAAAATTTTCTATATATATCTCCAACACTCAGAAAAACAAAAATTTAATTGAAACCCGTAGGAGCTCCATGACGCCGAATTTGAATAGTTCAGACAATCTTTTTGTTGCGAATCTACAATCTGTAAGTTTAGAAAAATTAGTAAAGAGCAAGCTTGAAGTTTTGTTCCAACAACAAAAGGAAGCACAAGTTGAGCTCAATGGTCTATATAATGTGATCATTGAACAAGTTGAAAAACCACTTCTTGAGCTCGCTTTGCGCGCATACAATGGCAACCAAGTTAAGACTGCCCTTATGTTGGGAATCAACCGTAATACTCTTAAGAAAAAAATCGATAATTACAAAATCAAAGTTAAAAAAAGCTCGTCTCTTTTGGTAACTCCACAATAGTTTTTTCCTGTTTTATTAATTTTTGCCGAAACGCCCGCGTGTCGATTGTTTCAGCAAAATATTGGTGACGGGTGTCTGATTTAAGCATACACCCTAAATGGGAGGGGATTTGAGCGCTCGATTACCGCCTCAGAATCTAGAGGCAGAACAATCTATACTTGGCGGACTGATGCTCGAAAGAGAATCGTACGACCAAATAGGCGATATTATATCCGTCGAAGATTTTTATTCTCCTGCTAATCAAAAAATTTACCAGGCTATCTTAGATTTGAATTCAAAATCGCGTCCGATTGATTTAGTTACCGTGACAGATGCGCTGCGATCACAGAACCAATTCGATTCCATAGGCGGCTATGTATATTTAGCAAGTCTTTTAGAAAAGACAATATCGTCAGCCCACATTGCTACCTACGCACAAATCGTTAAAGAAAAATCCTTACTTAGAAAATTGATAAGCGCCAGTTCACAAATTATAGAAACGGCTTTTAATAGCGAAAAAATGGACGTCGACGCTATTCTAGATAAAGCTGAATCCGATATTTTTAAAATCGGTGAAAAAAAAGCGTCTTCGGGCCTAGTTAACTCGATGGATATTGTAAAAGAAAGTATTAAAAAAATCGAAGCGCTCTATCAGAGGCAAGAAGACATCACTGGAATTTCAAGTGGCTTTGCGGAATTAGATAAAATGACTGCCGGTTTACACCCGGGTGAATTGACGATTATTGCCGCTCGTCCTTCAATGGGTAAGACGGCTTTCAGTTTAAATATTGCCTCACACATTGTTTTGCGACAGAAAAAAACCTGCGCCTATTTTTCTTTAGAGATGGGTAAAGAGGCCGTAATGATGCGGATTTTGTCAGCGGAATCAAAAGTTCCTATGTCAGAAATTCGGACGGGTCGTGTTCAAGACTCTAGCTGGCCAAAATTGATTTCGAGTGCATCACAGCTAAGCGAATCGAAACTTTTTATTGATGATACCTCTGGAATTTCTCCTTTTGAAATTCGGGCTCGCTGCAGGCGCCTCAAAGCTCAACATGGTATAGATTGTGTCATGATCGATTACCTTCAATTGATGGACTTGAAACAAAAAGTTGAAAGTCGAGAGCGCGCCGTTTCAGAAATTTCTAAGACTTTGAAAACTATCGCCAAAGAATTAAGTATTCCGATCATTGCTCTTGCTCAGTTAAATCGGGGAGTGGAAGGTCGATCGGATCGCCGTCCGATGTTATCAGATTTGCGGGAATCTGGTTCAATCGAACAAGATGCCGATGTAATCATGATGCTTTATCGTGATGATTATTACGATAAAGAAGATCCTGAAAAACAAGGTCACGCTGAAGTCATTATTGGTAAACAAAGAAATGGTCCGACGGGAACCGTGAAATTGCGTTTTGACGCCAAATACAGTCGGTTTCGTGATGCTGATATGGAATCTATGAATCCATTACCTCCGCCCCAAGTGCCTCCGGGACAAAATTACAATCGTCCAAAAAACTTTGCACCTAACGTTTAGAAATTCTTATTTTGAAGTCGATTTGGCACAGTTGTAATATTTAATTCCCAATTGATTGCTTAATGTTTTGAGTTCGACATCGTACCCAGCATAAAGGATAATTGTCACTTTGGGATCTCCGCTATATTCAACCATATCCACGCTGATTGTATTGTCTTGGCGAGTTATCGAAGCCGCTTTCCAAACACTTCCGTTTTTTAGGCACGTGCCAACTTTAGTTAAAGAAAACCATTCGTAACTAAATCCGTCTTTTCTAAAGTCAGAATAAAAGGCGCAATCACCTGAATTTTTTAGAAAGCCAAAGGCTTTGTAGGTACCAAGTTTGTTGTAAGCTTTTTCTGAGCTGACCTGATCAGTCTCAGCAAGGACCTCGTCACTCAAACAAACCGCAGCTTGTGTTTTAGAAAGAACTTCGGCGTCCACTTTGGTTACGGCACCTGTGTTTTGCCCCAACTTGTCTAGTGAACAAGAAATTATGAACAGTAAACAAATTAAAAGAGAGACTTTAGTCATATCCTAGTTGAACTTATTTGAGTCTGATTGAACACAAAAACTTGCGCATGAGCAAGATTCACTAGACCAAAGGTTATTTGTTTTGTTACCTAGTAAAAAAATCTTAACCCTTTCCAGATCCAATGGTGTCCTACTGGTAAGCGTATATCACTAAAAGCATGGAGGCTTTTGATGAGTTTACAAGGTGCAAATTTAATCGATGAACTTAAAGAATACGCTGGGCTTGATGGCGATCTTTTTGACTATCAGATGTCTCGAATTTTAAATAGATATTCAGTTAACCCAGAAAACCTGGATCTTGATCAACTTCGCGAAGTACTCGCTGACTATTTGCAGGGTTTAATTTTGGAAGATGAATACATGCAACCAGAAAAATACACTTAGATGCCTAAAAGCAAAAGGGGCCTTAAGAGCCCCTTTTGGATACTTATACCTGTTTAGAATTCAATTACTGGCGTTCTACGTTAATAGAAATATCCGCAACTAAACCTTCAGAAAATTTAACCTGAGCTTTGTGTTTGCCCAAAATTTTAATTGGCTCTTCTAGAACAACGTCACGTTTATCGACTGAGTAACCTTGTTTTTCTAATTCTTTAGAAATGTCCCCGTGAGTAACAGCTCCAAATAGTTTATCACTCTCGCCAGCAACCGCTTTAAAAGTAAGTGATAAGCCGTTCAATTTAGAAACAACTTTTTTCTTTTCATCTAACGCTTTGACTTTTTTAGCTTCTGAAACTTTCTTCAAGTGATCCCACTCTTTTACTTTAGTTTCAGTTGCTTCAATTGCTAAATTTTTAGGAAACAAAAAGTTTCTAAAATAGCCCGTTGAAACATTTAATAAATCTCCTGCGCGACCTAATTCTTTAACATCTTTTTGCAAAATAACTTTCATAACTTCACCTTTTCTTAAAATTCCTTAATCGTCCCAATTCCTAAATACGCTTGTCTTTCAGACGTCCTATTTTGTTAATCTTGGTTCTAAAATCGAGCCAAAAATCCAAAAATCCAATTATTGAAAGAACTAAAAATAACTGACCTAAAAATATAAAATAATTTAGGGTTCTAAAAAATATCCCGGCTCGAACCTGGACTAGGAAATTTTCTAATATCGCCAACCCCTGAAAGAAATAGACGACTAAAAAAACATTCACTGCATTTGAACCCGCAGTGCCTACCCATTTCAAACCAGCTCCATAAAAATTTGAATCCATACTGCCTAAAGTGCTGAAGAGAAGCGCGAATAGTGCAATCCATATCAAGCCATCACTCACTTTAAACTTTAAAAAATCAAATCTATAAACGTAACTTCGCTTTGTTAGCCTGAGCCAAAAGCGAACTCTACGTTCCATCAGAAAACCGATCGCGAGCCCTACTAACAACAAAATGAAAATCATCGAGGGCACCTGAAGAACCAGAGCTGTGTAATCTAGCTCCTGATTTTCTTGTGCTTTAATCAATGGTTTTACAGCTTCTTTGAAGTACTCAGTAGCTCGGGCAAGATCACTTACCCCTAGCTTACTTAGTACATCAATTAATCCTAAAGAGCACAGAGCAAACCCTGTGGTTAAACTGACAGCAAAATTAGCGAGAAACGAAAATTTTCTTTTTTCGAGCTCTAAACTAATACCCGTTGTAACCCAAACTGACCCCACGATGTAACTAAGCCAGTCTGCTTTTAGGAACGTCGTCCCTATCAAAAACAAAAAAACCAAACACCAAAATATCAAAGAACCATATACATTTCTGATAACTCGCAAAAAAGGCGTTCCTAAAACTACAGTCAGTACAGACACTACCACTGCAATGAATGAAACGACTGTCAGTTTTGAGAGCGAACCCTTAGTTAGCGTCATTATCCTTCGTTAATCGAAGCCGCTCGAGCCGCTTTACGCGCCTGGATCTTAGCTTCTCTTTCTCTTTCTCTTTCAGCAGAAACTTTCAATTGAATCTTGAAATCTTCTAAGTGCTTAGCCAGAGGCTTTCTGTCATCTAAACGAGTGTGCATAAAACGAACAACTTTTTCGTTGATTCGCATTGTACGCTCTAATTCAGCAATAGAGCCTGGCTCTGATTTGAATAAGGCGTGGAAATAAAGCGCCTTTTTCATTTTTTTAATTGGGTATGCCAATGTTCTTTTGCCCCAAGACTCGACCGCCTGGTATTCACCAGAGAA
>JAYTTH010000328.1:0-5270 GCA_043745515.1 Pseudobdellovibrionaceae bacterium
TGGGTGCCATACCAGGTTTTTCTGCCAACAACATGACTACGCAATAATCTCTCCTGCGCATTATTCGAAAAACTGCCCAGTTCGATGACTTTGGTCAAAATCCATAAAGAATTGAAATCCATAAAGCCTTTCGATTGTTTCCTTAAAAAAACAATCTTTTGAATTTATTGCATCTACACAACCAAAAGTAAAACAGCTATTATTAAAAAATTCAAAAAAAGGAGTTAAAGATTATGACAAACAAAGAATTAGCAAAAACGGCCATGACCGAACTTTTTATCAACAGAGACTTGACGGCGCTAGATCGCTACTGGGCAGCTGACTATATTCAGCACAATCCGGGAATTCAAAATGGAACGGCGCATGTTAAAACAATGATGGCTGCGGCGTCTGCTGATTTTAAATATGAAATAGGCCAGGTTATTGCCGAGGGTGAGTTTGTGGTCGTGAATGGTAGGTACACAGGCTACGGTCCAAAACCGTTGGTGGCTGTCGATATCTTCAAAGTAAAAAATGGAAAGCTTACTGAGCACTGGGATATTTTGCAAGAAGAGGTGCCAGCAGAAAAGACAGCCAGTGGTAATTCTATGTTTCCAATTAAATAACGTGCTCTTCAGTTGAAGGTAGGCTTATCGTGTGCAAGAATTTTTATACTTACATTGGTACCGTCAGTTTCTTATTCGCCTCTCTGAGTATCTGTGCTTTTGCTGGTCAGCAAGATAAAAAAGACCAAGCTTCAAATGCTATTGACGTAGCATTGCCCGGCGAATTCCCCGCAGCGGGCCATTCTTACAAAGCAGACTTCGGCCAGTATAAATTCACGCTGAATTTTAAATCGAATACCGAATTGAGCTTTTTGTCTGCGGATGGCAAAAGCTCAGAGACCGTCACAATCGAGGCTACTAAGCTTCGGAAGAATTTATTCATGGTTGCTTGGCAAGAAAAGGCTGGATACAAAGTTGCGCAAATCGAGGATTTTGAAAAAGAACAGGTGTACACAAATATTGCGGGGCCCAAAGGAGAATTTCTTCGGATGAAGGGCTCTCTCAAGAGGGAAAAGTAGAATCCGATCAATCATGTGATAATTGTTATTTTTTAAAATTAATTGTTAGTCAGAGTTTTAAAACGGAAAGCCGCAGGAGGATTGCTGCAAGAGTAAGCTTCAGCCGAGGAAACTAAATCTAAACATTCAATGTTGATTTTTAAGTAAGGCTGTTTTGAGGAGTCGTATGAACGGAAGTCGAATGCCAACATATTTTCTATCGCATGGCGGAGGTCCGTGGCCTTGGCTCAAAACCGAGATGCCGTTCTACGCCAAGCTCGAAGAATCTTTACATCAAATACCTTCTAAACTCGGTCAAATTCCAAAAGCGATATTGATTATTTCCGGACATTGGGAAGAAAAACAGTTCGCTGTAACTAGTGGCGCCAATCCTCCGATGATTTACGACTACAGTGGATTTCCAGAGCATACATACCAGATTCAATACTTGGCGCCTGGGTCTCCCAAACTTGCCAGGCGTGTTCAATCACTTATTCAAAAAGCGGGATTCGACTGCGCGTTGGATGAAGAGCGTGGCTTTGACCACGGAGCTTTCGTGGTTGCGTTCGCATGTTTTCCAAAAGCTGATATTCCAATCATCCAACTTTCCATGAAACAAAGTTATGATCCAGAAGAACATCTTGCTGTTGGCAGAGCCCTTGCCCCACTCAGAGACGAAGGAGTTTTGCTCCTAGGAAGCGGCGGCAGTTTTCATAATTTACGTACGATGATGACACGAGACCCGTCCGCAACCCCAGCTTCTAAAAATTTTGATAATTGGCTTCACAAAACTCTCATAGAAACTTCGCCAAAAGAGCGGTCGGAAAGACTTTCGAAATGGCTAGAGGCTCCTTCTGCAAGGCAAGCCCATCCGCGTGAAGAGCATTTAATTCCACTCATGGTCGCCGTTGGTGCGGCAGAGGAAGAACACGCAACAGAAGTTTACCATGAAGATGATTTTATGGGAGCTCTCACCGTTTCGAGTTTCAGATTTGGCGACGACAAGTTGAAGTAACTTTTTTAAGTTTATCCCATTTATGATTTATGTAAACATTGAATTCCAAGTCGTCGAAAATTTGGATGTGCTTTAAAACTGTGTTCGGATCAGTGCAGGCGTCGTGCGCACTTTCTTCACCGGACTTTTACGGGTTTAACTCCAAAGCTACGCTCTCAAATCGAAGCGAAATATTGGCCATTATCCTGAATCCCTTACCTATAAACAGAGAGAGATTCAGCTTTGATCTGCATGAGAAAATGTCACGTGAGAATTCTATTTAAGAAGCTTTTAATCGCTTCAATCCATCAGAGATGAGTAATCTCATCAGAACCTGATAGGGAACACCTTTTTTTCCGGCGACGGCTTTAAGCTCACTCAAAAGATCCTCCTCAAGAGCGATACTAGTAGGCTTTCGGCGAGCCCCTTTGAGGCGACTCATTCCCGCAATAATTTCCTTCGCATCGAATTCAATACGATCATAACTTTTCAAGCGCTTTACGGACTTCTTCATATAACTTCCTCTCTTTACGGCTAGCATCTCTTCCACTGATAGGTCTGACTCGCCCATCCCGTAACGTGAATACAACCGAAATCATTCGTCCATCTGATGAAGGCCCAACAAGGTTAAGTCTTTCTTCATCAACTGGCGGCGATATTTGGCGGCCCAGTGGCACCGCAAGTTTCAGCTCAAAAACTGACTCAATCTCTTCTGGACTGACATCATGTTTAGCCAGGCTCTTATTGAGGTTTCCTCGATCCCATTCAAATTCAAAGAGATCACTTTGTAAGTACCAATATGCAAGCCAGAGGATAAACTTAAATTGAGCCATCTTTAGACACTATAGTACACTATACTAATTTTAGCAAGAGCTTGATTAAACGGTTAGGCTTCGCGATTCGACTCCGGAGGGGGAGGTCCCCCTTCAGCATCCTGCAATTATCTTCTAGGGCGCATATTTTTGACTTGAGAGTGTCTGGTTCGTATAGGAAATGGTAGGGGCTGTGCCAAGGTAGTCGAACCAAATGGGCTTACCGTAAATCGAATTTACGAAATCCTTTGGAAAAAGCAAAGTCTCGATATCACTGAGTTGGCGCGAATGCGATTTGAGGAAAAACTGGGATCAAGGGTAATCAGTCAACGACTTGGTTTGCCCAGAACTACGGTTGCGACCGCTATTCGACGATTGGAAAAAAGAATGGTCTAAAAAGCTCTATGAATCGGATCAAAGTTAAAATCCAGCTTTTCGTCGCTGGATTTTCTGATTTCACGTTGGCAATTTACCAAGGGGTTTCCTGTCAGCAAAGATAACGTTAACTTTGAACCAAACTTACTTAATATGGGTGAATTAAGAAGTATCAATACGCCTAAAACCAACATTTGTGTTTTGATATTTGGCTTGTGCGCTATAACTATTTTATTTGAGCTTTAACCAACGCATAGGGAAACCCTTCAGACAAAATGATCTCTAAGTCGGTGAACCCGGCGAGACTCCATAATTCTTTAATTTCATCAACGGTAAAACGATGTGATCTAAAAAGCAGGACTTCTTCCCCTGCGACAATACTTACTCCGTTTTCTAAATGTATGGCGCGGTCAAACGTAAAAATCGCCTCTACATTGTTTTCTTTTTCATTCCAGACGATTTTTAATTTCCCGGCATTGTCGAGGCCTAGATATTTTAGCGGGCCCATAATCAGCTGATTATAATCGCCGATAGAATATGACCGTAAGTTTTTTTCTATCATATCTGTCGATTGAGGTTTCAGCGCTACACCGGTTATGAATGTCGAATGTGGAGGTAGCAATCTTGCCATATTTTTTAAAACCGTCTGACGTTTTTCTGGTGGAGGGTTTCCTAAAGTTTGCCCAAGGAATAATCCCAAAACTTTTTGAAACCCAGATTTAATTTTTCGAGTCGACCTCTGATTTTGCTCTAAATCCAATGGCTTTTCAAAAGATAAAACTATGTCTTTGATCCCCCGAAGTGAGTCTGTCATTCGATTGTATGCTAGCGAAATCATTTCAGAATTAATATCCACACCAGTGTAAGCTGCAACGGCTGATGATTCTTTTAAAATTCTGGTAGCTTTGGATCCATCTCCTGGTCCAAACTCGACAATATGTTCAGGTTGAAGTTCTTTCAAAAAGGTATCTAAAAGTCTTAATTCTTCAGCTTTCAGAAGATACTGTGGGTCGCTGGAAGCGATTTCCCATGCCCGCGGATTAACTTCGTACATGACGTTTCCAAGGATTTCCTTTTGCCCATTTTTTTGATTTACAATGGACTTAAGAATACGCAGTTTTAAGGTATCCATACCGTAGAAACTCGAACAATTAATGGTCGACGATTGAGCTTCAAAAGATCCTAGAGCGGCGCTAACAATCAATATGATAGCAAATCCCCCGACATGTCCAAATTGGCTAAGTACTGAAAAGAAATTAGTCGTTTTTTGTCGTTTTAATTTAAATATACCCATTCTCTTTATATGTAGTGCAACTGACAAACCAGTGAAGAGGGTAGACTCAAGACCTGAAAATTTGAAATTCATAACCCAACAATTTCCATTAAATTCGAATAGCTGTAGCTCGGGACGTTTAATAGCGATCAATAACCAATCTTAAGTTGGCTTATTTTGATTTGAGATAACGGAACTTTTGGTCAACCTTTTAAAACTGACCAAAACACAGCGCCTTAGTGGGTACAGGCCTAGCTTCTAAAGATAACTACCTATAACCGATTTAAAGCTGTCCTGACCAAAAGGTTCGCCAACCAGTTAAAACCATTCCTTTGTTGACCTTCGCAAAGTCGACCACTAAAACGAGTTGAGGCAGCAGGCTTTTAAAGGAGCATAATGTTTCCATTTACAATTTCAGGAACTATAAAATCACAATCATATAATATAAATGATTCAGTTGGCGCAGTTGTAAATGGGTTAAAAAAGTATACTACTCATTGCGACCTTTTAGATGAGAGTAGCCTAGTGTTCAGGTCTTCGATCAAGTGGTCTTTGAATCCTTTGAACGGAGTACAAAGGGTAAATTCTCTTTTTTTCAAGAAAACACACAATTTGTGAACGTTAAATATAATATTAGTTTATTCGGTTCTTTAGTCAGAGGATTAATATTTGCGGCATATGCCTATACGGTTGACTAAGGTTAGTGGATTAAGTAGTAAAAGTAGTGGCAAAACCAAAGTATCCAAAAACTCTATTAGAGTTCGTAGCGCAGTT
>JAYTTH010000329.1:0-5253 GCA_043745515.1 Pseudobdellovibrionaceae bacterium
AACTGCGCAACGAACTCTAACAGCGTTTTTGGGTACTTTGGTTTTGCCACTACTTTTACTACTCAAACCACTAACCTTAGTCAACCGTATAGGCATATCAAAATAATCAAACAATTGTCTGTGACGGGGACCTCGTTATTAGTGGAGTACTCTATTTGAATCGTGCAAAATTTAAATCTGATTTTGGTTGTCGAATTTATGTCACGGGTTCAGTTTTTGTAAATGGGCCAATTACTTATGTGGATGCCACTGACAAAACCAATGTTCAAATTTCGAGTGCCAAAATGGTTGCAATAGGAGTTGGGCATCGATGCGATCCTAGGTTAACCGGAGAAGATTATAGTGATTCTATAAACGAACGCCTGACAGTGAGCGATTCATCTTACGGGCGATATTCTGGATTTTTTACACGAGATTTAGGATCACCCATGGCTATGCTGTATTCGTTAAAAGCAGATGCTGATTTGATCGGATCAAACTTAAAAGATGCTTCTTGCGGGCCCGAGGGGCGATATGTAGACTTCCAAAGATTAATGGTAAATGCACCAGTGGTGCACAATCGATACAAAGGACAATACAAAGGCCTAATCGTAGCTGAAATCGCTCTGCTCGCACTGAAAGCATTGAAATATGAATTTGATCCCGTATTTGCTGATCCTAAAGTTAAAATCCTACCGTTACTAAAAAGTTCTGACTTTTTAGAGATCAATCGATAATTAAAGGAAACTTCCAATTAATTTTTTTCAATCTTTGATACAATTGATGTTGTCGATTTTCCATCGATAAACAGAAGCGATAAAACTTGGCCACCATAGCTTTGGACGAATTCGCCACCGACGATTTGATTTGTTTTCCAGTCGCCACCTTTAACAAGCACATCGGGACGAATGGCTTTAATAATGTTTTCAGGAGTGTCTTCTGAAAAAACAAGAGTCGCATCTACCGCAGCTAGTGCCGCCAGAATTTCGGATCGATCAGATTCATTTTGTATAGGACGTGTTGGACCCTTTAATTTTTTAACAGAATCGTCAGAGTTAAGTGCTACTACTAAAAAATCACCTTTAGATCGCGCTTCCTGTAAATATTTAACATGACCCACATGCAAAAGATCAAAACATCCATTGGTAAAGACAATTTTTTTGTCCTTACGAAGGAAGTTTAATTTATCAAGAAAATCATTTTTATCCGGAAAAAATCGGCCCATTCTATTTTTTGCGGACCAAAGGTAAATCTAAAAATTCGCCCAATAGGTCTTTGCCAAGTACCCAAGAAATTAACGGAATGACAAAGCCGCCAGTTACAAAAATTAAAATACTTCGCAGTACTATTTTCGTCAGTGCAAAAAAATCGATACGATCACTTGGAACCTGAATTTTTTGATCATAGGCCCATTCGCCGGGCGTGTAGCCTAAAAAAGCTCTGAAAACGGAATAATAAATAAAACTCACACTCGCAAACAATAAAAACAAAGATATATAAACAGCACCTTGATCGTCTGGATTTTTGATATTTTGAAGCAAATCAATTTTAGTGATTGCGAGCAATGCCACCAAGAAAAGTAAAGTTGACGCTGACACGAGCATTAAATCCAAGAATAGGGCGGTCATCAAAGGGCCTGAAGGTTTATAAACGGGTTCGGCCCTCGACGTAATCACTCGGGCTTCTGACTTGGGCATTTGGAAACTAGGAGGCGTTTTCTGTTTTGACGTCTCAATATTCTTTAGTATTTCGTCCACTATATCGTGGGTCTGAGTCTGAGAAAGCGTAGTTCGTTCGTTGTACAAATCAACATAGGCATCGCCGCCCGAGTTTTTAGACTTCTTTGTAGGTAAAGGAGTGGAAAACAGCGTTTCCTTAACTGCATCTGAAAAATCAGGAATTGATTTAGCTTGGGTGGCCGGTTTTTCCAAAGGCTTTTGAGTTCTGTGAAATCCCAATCCATCAGTAATAGGTTTGAACTCAAATTCTTCGAAGGGATCTACTTCATTGTTCATCAGGCCTCCATAAGATCAAACTCATACTTTAGGATGGACAAACCGGTAAGGCAAGCCGTTTCGACCCTTAAAACTTGGGTTCCCAAAGTCACCGGACTTAAGCCAAGGACGCTTAAACCATTGATTTCATTGATAGAAAATCCACCTTCACTGCCTACAACCAATCCGACAGCAGCCAGATTGGAATGCCGAAGTTTCAGGCGCTCGATCGCTTTTTTAGCGGTGAGAGCCGATTCACCCTCATAAAAGAATAGACACTCTGAAATTTCATTTCGGTGCATGGTTTCTGAAAAATCTTTCCAAGCAAAGGGCCTGGATATTTTCATCAGGTCCCCGCGGCTCGACTGCTGGGTGGCAGAAATCAATATTTTATTCCAGCGCTCTTGTTTATGCAGCCAATCTTTTTCAGCCAAGTTTTTAATGAACGAAAAGTCCGAAAAAAACGGATGAATTGAATGAACTCCCAATTCCACAGCTTTTTCAATTACTGATTCTATAGTTGAAAACTTGGGCATAGACATAAATAAATGGATATGGGGTCTTTTGACTTCGGGAATTTTACGAACTTCTAAGACAGTAACATTCGCTCGTTTTTTTTCAATTGAATCTACAAGGACTAAGAAGCCAAGACCACATGAATTTAGCAATTCAAAATGTTGGCCTTTACCGACTCGACAAACTTCAAAAATATGGTGGAAGAGTTCTTTGTCGATGACTAGCGTTTGATGCAACTCTAAATTGACATCAAACCAGTATCTACGCACGGGTGACCCAAAAGCCAACCCAGTCGTCTTTTTCTAGGCGCATTTCGATTGTTAGGTTCTGCTCTTCAATAAAATCAGAGATAAATTCGCTTTCATGGTCTTTCAATATTCCAGTTAAAATCATAGATCCACCTGACTTCATACATTTTATTAAGTACGGTTTTATTTTTAATAAAACGCCATCTATTATATTGGCAATAACCAGATCATAGGTTTCGCGCAGTTCATCGATTGGTGTCGCCGAAACTTCAAATGCTGAAATTTTATTTTTGACTACGTTTTCACCAGCAACGCGAATAGCTTCGGGGTCGACTTCTAGGCCTTTTACTTTTGAAAAGCCTACGTGGCGCCCTAAGATTCCTAAAATCCCGGTCCCGGTGCCCACATCTAACAGTGAACTATTGGAAAGGATTTTTTGTTTTGCCGATTTTACGGTGAGATACGCGGCCATTTGCGTGGTGGCGTGGGTTCCCGTACCGAACGCCATACCAGGATCAATGAAAATCGGCACTTGGCATTCAGCAGGTACTTTCTCCCAGCTCGGTACGACCCAATATTTATCAATCAGTTTAAACGCCTTGAAGCCTTTTTTCCATTCTTCAAGCCAATCTTTAGAAGCTTCTTCTGAAACATCCCAAGCAACGTTTGGCGCTAGAGTTTTGATCCCATCGAAAAACTCACTAGCTGGGCGGTCATTGAAATAAGCATCGACGGCTATCATTTTTGAATGCAACACTTTAGGTTCATATACCAAATTGGGCTGAACAAAGCTCAAGGATTCAGAAACCCCCAAAGCTCCGCAGTCAAAACAATGCTTGGTGAGCGATGTTTCAAGGTCATAGTGAATATTTTTTAAGGTAATTTTAAAATAGGTAGTTGCTATCATAATGGCCACAGATAGCAGTTTACCGGACATTTTCAAGATTTAATTAGATTCTAAAGAATCACCGATCATAAACCATGGATTATCTATCATTGGCAGGTCTTCACGAGTAAAAATTTTAACTTCGCGAGCAACAGCAATTTTACCATAGACAGCAATAATTTTGAGCTGACCAACCGGGGCTTGAATTTCACCCATTACCTGTGAACCCGCAGCATCCCGCATGGTCACTTTTCTGGTCACTGTGAAAATTTGGTTTTTCTTTAACTTAACCGATTCAGCGCCTTTGACGTAGAAATCCTTATAGACAGGGTCCATGTCAGACAATGGAATATTTCTACGCACTTCAAATATAGCCAATTCGTCGGCTTTGCTGCGCGTACATGCTACTAGCACTGCTAGTACAAATATCCATTTCAATTGGACTGTTTCTAACCATTTCATATCTTCTCTATCGGAGTCCTAATTTGAGACTTCATAGAGCTTTGGGCTAGATTTCACTGGTCTTTATCAATTGGTGCTTTTCAATCGTAAGAAAGGGCCTATGCCAGAAATTTTAAGCTAGGACCCTTGAACTATGACTCTTGTCCGTGGAATATTCTGTTAAACTCACGCTCTTGCTTTTTTGAAGCTTTGAAAGTCCGTTTAGCTGAAGTGTCTTTCTTAGGTTTAACGTGTGTTTTAGGGCGGGTATCAACTGGTAGGTCCTTGATAAATACCCGCTTGATGTCTGATTCGTCTAGGTAAGCCAATTCACCCTTATCTAGATTGCCCAACTTTAGCTGGCCAATAGCGATCCGCTGAAGTTTCAATACATCAAAGCCAATTTTTTCAAACATATAGCGAATTTGACGATTTTTACCTTCGTTAATAACGATTTTTAGCCACTGGTATTGCTTTGAGCCGTCTTTACGAGTGATTTTCTCTACACTGAGTGCTTTTACTCGCCCACCTGGAATCGATACTCCCTGACGTAACCTAAGCAGTTGCGGCTCTTCAGGACGTCCGTCGATCTTAACTAGGTATGTTTTTGTGATGTCCTGTTTGGGCTGCATGATTTGATTGGCAAAATCGCCATCGTTTGTAAATAACAAAAGACCTTCTGAGTCCCAATCTAAGCGACCCACCGGAAACACGCGATGTTGAATGTCACCTAGAAATTCTGCGACGGTTTTGCGACCTAATTCGTCTTCTAGAGTTGTTAAGACACCTTTAGGTTTGTGAAGCATGAGGTATAATTTTTGAGTCACTTGTTTAACTGGTTTGCCATCAAATGTGATGCGGTCAGTAGGATTCACTTTGATTCCTAATTCAAAAACTTTTTTGCCATTTACTAGAATTCGGCCTTCCGCAATGATCGTGTCAGCCGCGCGGCGCGAGCATATGCCAGAATCAGCAAGAAATTTATTAAGTCTTAAAGATCCCGAGGTATTTGTGATTTTATTTGGTTTCGTTGCCATAGTTCGCTCTTTTCTGAAACAAGTAGGTGACGCACTTTCCTTATCAAGTCCTCAAGCCGTTTGTCACCCACATAAACGTTTTCTAGAGCGGATTCCGATTGAGAGAGTAAAATAGTAATATAGTTCTGCCAAGATTCTGAATTTTTTTCCCA
>JAYTTH010000330.1:0-19915 GCA_043745515.1 Pseudobdellovibrionaceae bacterium
GATGCAGATGTTCCCTCTTATCCCAGCACGGTCAAAGCTAAATATGTTTTAGAGGTCAACAAAGGCTGGTTTCAAAAGAACAAGATCAAGGTCGGTGACACTATTAAGTCTTTTTCTTATAAGTAACTGCGGGTTCAGCTAATCCTGGGCAGGCATTGCCTAGGAAAGTGGGTTTTGGTCTAGAACGCTTTTAATTTCTATAGTCCTGTATTTACAAAAGAATTGATTGTCATGAGTTATGTGATCTAATTAGAGATGAAACTTTGGAAAAAATTTGGGATTCAGACTCAGTTTCAAATATAGATCAAGGATGAAATATATGAAAAATTTTTTGTTGGTTCTCTTAGCGTCCACTTCACTTCTCTTGTCGCAGGTGTCCTGTACATCCAGTGAGTCGAACGGAGAGACCGGCGAACAGATAGCATCCGAAGGGGGAGACAATCCAGAAACAGTCACTTCCGGAAATCCCGAGGCGACTGTTGGCGATGCTACTGGCGGTGCCGATGTAGGATCTGCTGAAACATTGTCAGAAAACAGCGTTCAACAAGATCCATCGTTAGATCCAAATGCAAATCCAGAGACGGCCGCTGTCACGGACCCGAATCAGCAACTCGATGCAAACGGAAATCCGGTTGACCAAACTTTGGCGCCGCCTCCTGAAAAGCCACCAGAGACTTTGGCTAATAACCCACCTCCCGTTACAGAAAAGCCAACCGAGACGGTTCCGCCAGCAACAGTAACCGAAGCGGCACCAACTCCACCGGTTGCAGAAGCTGGTCCTAAACCAGAATATCAAAAGATGAAAGACGCCACTTGGGTTGTTAATAAGAAAGTTGTGAACGCCGTTTACTTTGGCCGCCCCGGCGACACATTAAAGTCTATTTCAGAGAAAATTTACGGAGACGCTACCCACGAAAAGGATTTGAAAAAAATCAACTCAGCGCTAAAGAGTCGTCCGGTTCGTGTTGGAGATAAAGTTTATTTCAATTCTCCACATAGACCTGAAGATAGCACCAAAATTGTGACTTACTATGAAGATAAAGGCCTAGCTCCAAAAATTTACACTGCAAAAGAGGGTGATAAAGTAAAAGCCGTATCTAAAGAACTGCTAGGGTTTGACAATGCTTGGAAAGAAGTTTGGGGTTCTAACTCGTTTGATTCTAAAAAAACTTTGGATCCAGGAACTGAAATTAAATATTGGAAAGAAGATACGGCAACTCCTGTTTTGGCAAAAACAGATGGAATGCCTAAGCCTCCGGATGTGGTAACGCCACCTCCACCTGACGTGGTAAACAACCCACCGCCACCGGATATGGGAACGCCTCCGCCGCCACCACCAGATGTAGTAAACAATCCCCCACCTCCACCACCACCAGATATGGGAACACCACCTCCGCCGCCGCCTCCTGATGTGGTAAATAATCCCCCTCCGCCACCGCCGCCGGATATGGGAATGCCTCCGCCCCCACCACCACCTGATGTGGGAGCGACAGGGACAGTTAAAACAAAGGATTCCGCAAGCACGGCCGGCGAAGAAACCACAATTGCAGGTATGGACCAAGAAACAATCATGATTGTTGGTATCGGTGCCGCTGCTCTTTTGTTAGCAGTTATTTTTATTGTGAAGAGAAAAAACAAACAGAGACAAGAGTTTGAACAGGCAATGAACGAAACTCAAGTCGGCTAGAATGTAAATACAGTCGCCTATTCGCGGCTGTGTTTGCTGAAAATTTAGTTTTGAAAATAAAAAAGGAGCTCTTAGCTCCTTTTACTTTTTATATTTATGAGAATTTATCTAGCCAACTTTTTTAAGGATCTTATCCAGTACATCACGTCTATCCGAACGCTGGGCTTCCACGAAATAAATCAAATCATCGACGATTTGAACATCCCGATTATTGACGGGCATAAATTTCAAACCACATCCAACAGAATTGGACCAAACTACGGCGGCTTGAATTTTTCGTTCACGGCCCGCGACTTCAAAAAATATGACCAATTTATCGTTGGGTTTTAGTACAGTTTCTTCATGTTCAAGAAATGCCCCAGTTAAGCTTATATTTCTAAGATTACCTCTAGAGTTTTCTCGAGAATAATTCTTCTTAAATGACACCGGTAATAGAAGCTGAGTTCTAGCTGCCGGTATATTATTTGAATCCAATCTAAACTCCTTTATTTCTCAATACTATATTCGGAACGATAGTTTAAAAACTTGATACTGCTTTGTTAAAAGCCTGTAAATATAGGCCTTCCAAGGCCATTACTCTTTGAAAAAAGGGGTCGTGTCTCAAAATCATCCTCACCTAAAGTCGTGCATAACTCTTAGCCCGATAACTCCGCCTAGGCATGACCCTCGCAAACCGTTAATTTATCGACCTAATAAATAAACAACTGTTTCCAACTGGAAAAGCCAAAAATAGCTATTAATTACGATAGTTTACGAAGATTTTATTTCAAACCGGATTTTGGTATGGGTTGAAAGGATAAGTAATCATAAGAATTTACGGTTGACAAAATGACGGATTCCGTTAGACTAGGGAAGTATTTGTTCTAAATACCCTTGGCTAAAACTGCCCCACGAAAATTCGATTAAAGGTTCTTAATAAATAAGTGAAAAATCAATTTATCAATTTTGAAAATCATAAAAGAAGTCCGGTAGTCAGTTTACACCGCAGCCATTCAATTTTTTAAAGGAGTCGCATTTGTCGGATTCAAAAAACCAGTCAAGTGAGTCTAAAGCAGTAGATACAGCCAAAAAAAGAACCAGAACTAAAACCCCTGACGAGGGCAAAAAAGCTAAAACTGATGTAGATATCCCTGCAGAAAATCATCGCGACGCGGCAATTGCCAGAGATGCGACAACAACAAGAGACGCGGCGACGACTAAAGAAGCGGCAACGGTATCGGCAGAATCAACGCCTGCTCCCAAACCACCTGTTGAAAGTAAACCAATGACTCAGGCGGGTCCAAGCTCAACAGACGCCGCGACGCCTTCAACGGCGGCCTCGACAAATCAAGAACCACGACCTCAACAAAACCAGGATCGGCCCCCGAACAACAATAACAATAAACCAAGATACGATAACAGTAGAAATAATTACTATAAACCAAACCACAAGCAAAATTATCAAAACAATCGAAACAACAATAGCAACAATAACAACAATAATCGAAATGACCGCAATGATCGCGGTGACAGAAATGATCGCTATGACAGAAATGACCGCAACGATCGTTATTCCAATGAAAGAAATGATCTGAAAGACCAATACCAAAATAGACAAGCACAGAGAAGCCAAGGCCAGGGCGGTGACGATGTGAACCCTATCCCTGATGACGTGACATTAAAAAACACGGGTGTCGAGCACACTGAAGTCGACATCACAGGAATTAATTTAACTGATGAAGAAAAAAGCTGGCTATCTTCAAAAGATTTGAAAACTAAAAATATTCAAGAACTAACCGGCCTAGCATTAAAACTAAAAATTGAAAACGCGGCGGGATTGCGCAGGCAAGATATGATTTTTGAAATCCTAAAACGTTCGGCAAAACTGGGTGTTGATATTTATGGCTCTGGGGTTTTAGAAATACTACCAGACGGCTATGGTTTTTTAAGGTCACCGGACTATAACTATTTACCAGGACCAGATGATATTTATGTATCACCTTCACAGATTCGTCGATTTGGTTTAAGAACTGGGGACACTGTAACCGGCACCGTGCGTCTGCCTAAAGAAGGCGAACGATATTTTGCCTTGTTGAAAGTAGACACATTAAATTTTGAAAATACGGAAAACGGTAAAGATAAAATTTTATTCGACAATCTGACTCCGCTCTACCCTGAAAAGCGCTTGAAGCTTGAACACGGTCCGACAGAATATACGACTCGAGTTGTGGATTTGATGAGCCCACTGGGCAAAGGTCAGCGGGCTTTGATTGTGGCGCCGCCTCGTACAGGTAAAACGGTTCTTTTGCAAAATATTGCCAATGCCATTACCGCCAATCATCCAGAAGTAAAATTGATCGTACTATTAATTGATGAACGACCAGAAGAAGTAACGGACATGCAGCGAACAGTAAAAGGCGAAGTCGTATCGTCAACATTTGATGAACCACCGACTCGACATGTGCAAGTGGCTGACATGGTTTTAGAAAAAGCAAAACGATTAGTTGAACATAAACATGACGTAGTTATTTTATTAGATTCTATCACGCGCTTGGCTCGAGCTTATAACACAGTCGTGCCTCCGTCTGGAAAAATATTATCTGGCGGTGTTGATTCAAATGCTCTACACAAACCAAAGCGATTTTTTGGTGCCGCTCGAAATATTGAAGAAGGCGGATCATTGACGATTATCGCGACAGCCCTAGTGGATACTGGATCTCGCATGGATGAAGTTATTTTTGAAGAATTTAAAGGGACAGGAAATTCTGAAATTCATCTTGATAGAAAATTAATGGAAAAGCGTATTTTTCCATGCATGGATATTAATAAATCAGGAACTCGAAAAGAAGATTTACTAGTTGAGCAAAAAGATTTGCAGAGATTGTGGATCCTAAGAAAAGTTCTTGCACCGATGAATCCAGTGGATGCAATGGAATTCTTGTTAGATAAAATTTCACAAGCTAAATCGAATGCGGCCTTCTTAACAAGCATGTCCGGCGGGTAATTTGGCGCTACTGAGAGTCGATTTATTTTCAGGAGATGATTTTTTAGGATTGGGAGATTGTTTTTTCTAAGATTTCTATTATTTTTTCTAAGCCGATCTTATCGGATTCGCTAAATCTGTTTAGGGTCGGCGAGTCTAAATCAAAAACACCTATGATTTTTCCATTTGTAGACTTTAGTGGAATTACTATTTCTGATCGTGATGCCGAATCACAAACAATGTGACCTGGAAACTTTTCGACATCTGGAACGATCACTGTTTTTAAGTCTGTGGCTGCTTTACCACAGACACCTTTTTCTAGGGGAATATAAATGCAGGCGGGTTTTCCTTGAAAAGGACCAAGCACTAATTTCTTTCCATCATATAAATAAAAACCCACCCAATTTAAATCTGGCATCTGATGGTAAACCATTGCAGAAATGTTGGCTAGATTGGGGATCAACTCTGAAACCATCATTCCACCGACTTCAGAAGCTAGTTCAGACCAAAATTTTGAAGTATTGTTGTAGGATAATTTGCTGTGATTTGATTCAAACATGCGACTATTTCCTTACTTTAGATTCAATCGTTCTGGAATTTTTTTTGATAATAATATGAAAAAACCAAATAGTGTAGTTACGAAATTAAATGGAAATGAAATAAAGTACAAAATCAGCGACAGCTGCAATCCCGTTGGTATCCAATGTAGCATATAAAGAAATACATCGCTGTGACTTTAGTGTTGACGACCGGCGGACCAATCGTGAAAGGCCCAAAGCATTGAACCAGGAATCGAGGCAAGCAGTATAGAAAGTGGTATAACCAGAATCCCTGTCATAACTTGTAACTTTGGTCTAAAAAAAAACGTCAGCGCCTTCCAAAGTGTAGCCACTATTCCGAAACAGAAACTCATTACCCACCAATAAAGAACAGGGTATTCATAATGATAAGTAAACATTCTGTAAAAAGATCCATAGGGGTGACCGGCAAAAGTGCCGATCCATGAAATCGGATAGATTGAATAAACGAAGTCGGTGTTTAATAATACGATCAGCCAGTAAAATATCTGACCAACTAGAAAACACGTCAATGTATAAAAACCAAACCATTTTGCGAACCGCATTGGTCATAACTACAGCATGGCTGCTCTGTGAGATCAAATAGCTATTTGCGCTCGTCGATAATACGTTTCATTTTTCCAGTTCGGATGTTTGTCTCCAAAGCGCTCATGTCTACAAGTTCAATTTTAATTGGATGAATAAGGGCTTTATTAATCAATTGTTCAATCATCTCGCGCTCAGAATAAATGTACTTTTGGATTCTAGTTTCAACTTCAAATTTGGCGTTTTCAACTGCGATTCGCACAACCAGCTGATCCTTGCCATCAAAATGTATCATTTTTAACTGAAACCCTTTTATATGAATTTCTTTTTGAAAATGTTGAAGCAATTTCGACATATCGTCGTAGTAAACCGTAGCCGGCCCAACTCGTGCCCCTTCTTCAGAACGCCCTAAGATTTTAAATTTACGAAATTTAGCTACGTTCTTGTCATCCACCCACATCGCCTTGTCGCCAACTGGATAGCGAATGATCGGCATCAACCGCCGAGTTAAATTCGTTAAGAACAACTTTCCAGACACGCCAGCCTCTTCGATAGGATCCAACGTATCCTCGTCCAATATTTCCAATATAGTATGATCTGAAAATACGCGGTGCTCTTGAAGTGCGCATGAGGCGTCAACGAACCCTAATAGACCCCCATCGACACTTGCATACCCAACAGACTGAACATGCACAGCTGGAAAAACCTGTTTTATAAATTCAATTTGATCTTGATATAAGCTTTCACCACCGAACAATATTTTATTAGGTGGGTGAAGTAGGTTTTTTTGAGCATATTCAGTAAGTCTCATTATTGAAGTTGGCACGCCAGCCCAGGTGTTAATTCTAAACGAATTCAAGGTTTCAATTGTGTGGTTAAAATCAGCGCCCCCACTAAGTGGGTATTGCACAACGCCTGAATCAGACTTTTCAATCGACTTGAAAATAAACAAAAACGATGCGTACAAATCTCCGGCATAAAATAAATTTGCGACATGTTCACCATTCTCTAGGCCACCCTTTCGCATTCCTTCGCCAAATGCTGACGTAAACAACTCCCACTCATCCAAGGAAAAAAAAGAAAACTTAGGATTGCCTGTTGTCCCGCCACTTTTAAACAGAATTCCGTTATCGTGGGAGCCAGTTAAAACTTCATTGCCATCAATAGTATTTGCCTGCCAAAACTCATCACTTTTCAAGACGGGCAAATCCGTGATTTTAGAAAAACTGCCGACATTCTTATATAGTGACTTAAAAAATGGGGATTCCTTTCGTGCTATTTCAACTAGTTCTGAAAGCTCATAAATTTTCATGATAAACTCCGTAGGTCCAAAATATGAGTAAGCTTGCCGCTGGCAGAATTTCGAGTTAGCAATTCTGAAGTCACGAGCTGAACTTTTACTTCAAGAACTTTTTCATCGAGCACAAGTTCCAATAAATCCGGATAGAGCTTACATAAGCTAAGAGCGACGTCATCAAGTGAGCTTAAACCTCGAACACTAAGAGATCTTAAAAAATCGCCCTCCATTTGATCGTTTGGGGCTGTTGTTTCAATGCCCACTAAAAAGGTCATTCGCTCTTTACTTCCAGATTTTGCCAAAAGAATTTGAAACTCGCTAGTAATTCCTAATTTTTCAGCCATGACCGATACAAGCTGGTTGTAGTTTAAAAAACAGCCAGCCGCCCGAAAAATATCGCCATATCGTCCATGAAGTTCAAATCGAGGTGATTTTCGCCCGCACGTGCAATCGCCCTTGACCCATTTACCGAGATCCCCAACATCATACCGAAATAGGTTCTGGTCTTCCCGAGAATGAGTCGAAAAAACCAATCGTCCAATCTCATTTTCTTCTGCGAGATCTAAAGACTCTATTTTAAGTATTTCCAAATGATGAATCTGATGATGTAAATGGTAAGTTTTATTGTCTGACGAAGGGCACTGATACCCGAGGGGACCCATGTCTACACTTCCATAACTAGCTGATTTGATAATTTGGACGCCATAATCCTTGGTGAGTCGTTCGATTTGGGAGGTTGAAAATGCTTCTCCACCATAAAATATTTTTTCAATCAAACGGTCCTGAGAAATCCACTGTTTATTATGCTCTAAAAGCTGCATTAAATAAGACGGCATACCGACGAGTACATTGACTCTGTATTTTTTAATTATTTGGCCGACGAAATCGTAGTCCATATGGGCAGCCATCGGAAATTGAATCGCTTTTAATTGTTCAAGAATAGTAAAGAAACTAACAAAACCTCCGTACAACCCGCCACCAAAAAATAAATTCATAGAACGATCTTTTAGTGGATCAAGGCCAGCAGCCATCAATCCGTTTGCAGCCGCCTGCATTTGAGTATGATAATCAACATAGGTAAATTGAGAAATTTTAGAAGTGCCCGAGCTGCCCCCACTTTTAAAATACAGCTGTGAGCTGGTTTGATCAGGAATATTTTGAAAATCAATTTTATCCATTAAGGTGCTTGGAAAGTTTGAAAACTGAATCTCGTTCCTTTTCAAATCGTTAATAGTGGAAAATGATTTTAAAGATTCTATGTTAGATTCCAAACTAACCCTTCGAACATAACGATTCAAAGCAAAATAGCCATCATGGGGTTCCCCAATATAGCTATCTTGCATTGAACCCAATGAACGAATGCGTGTAACTCCGCAAGCGTAAAACAAACGACTCATTTCAAAAAGCTCATTTAACTCGCACGATAAACCAACAGTCTGCAAATAATGCTTCATGGGTCTAAATATTTTTAGTATTTGTGAACGCTGGATTGGTTTGACCCAAATCGTTTTGTAGAGCGGGGACGCTCTTAAGCCGCTTCGCGAATCTATCCAAATTCGCCATTTTCCATCACCATCTTCGACGACGTCCGTCAAATTTGAATTCAAAGACTTTTCAGTTTTGACTATCAAATTTGTTTTTGTAATTTCGGCACTTTCCATATCCGATATTTCACTGCTGGAATAGTTCGGAACCAGTCGATCCAGGGCTTTGCCCAATAAAACTGAAAATTCTTTAAGTTCGTCGAAACTAGCATTTTCCAAATATAAGCATTGCGGACTTGAACACGCTTGCTGGTCAAAAACAGAAATATCGTGCACGATTTTATCTAAAACCTCTGATTTTAGCCACTCGGTTTTAGTTAAATAGGAAAAACTAATTTTGTGGCCCCAATCAATAAAACGGGCAGAGGGCGGAACGTTTTTTTTAATTTCATTGATAGATTCTTCGCCGCCCCACACGACCACACCATCTGCGTATTGAAATAATCTATCAAGAATACGTTTTTCCTTTGAACTTACGCTTACAACGCTCACTCTATTTTTCCATTGTGAAGTGCTAGAAAAATTGCAAAATTCGTAGAAAAAATCCAACGTAAACGTACTGGATTGATGGCTGAGCTTTAATATATTCAAATTTCCAGACATTAAGCCTTCAAAGCCACTCAAAATCGGCAAAGCATGATCGTTTCCAGATAGAATTTGAACTACCAATCCAAGCGGTTCCCATTTTTCAAACACATTGCTGTCGGCCGTCATTCGACGACTTGCAAACGGAGTCAAGCTTCCAAGCTCATTCGTGATTTTAAATTTCATCTGCTTTTTAGAAATAAAATCAGCGATAGATAAAATAGTTTCTTTTGAGGCCTGAAAGGAAAGCCGTTCTTTTTCAGATAACGATTTAATAAGTCGGGTCTGTAGTAAAGAATCTTTTTTTAATTCCAGTGAAAACAAATCACATGATTCAATAAAGCGGTCCAGCTCAAAATATTCGGACAAACCCAGTTCTATTGAGGTCTCTAAGGATTCTAATTTAACGAGCCAGTCCGAATGATCAACTAGCTGACCTTGCCAAAGGTGAGTTTTCATACGAAATCCTTCAAAAGTTCAGCGGCAGCAATTGCACAACTTTTGTTTTTAGATATGCCGGCGCGCCCTAAAATATCGAACCAGTCATTGGCCAGCCCACAGCCGCAGTCAGATCCTTTGTGTAAGACAGCTAAATCGCCCATTATTACCGAGTGAGCTGGTGCCGATGTAATATAAGGAGAAATAAATTGGATGAATCCCGGCTTTTCATAGCCAAGTGAAACCAGATTCTTCAAATCTCGAATAAGTACTTTCGAAAAGATAGGAACATGAAAGTGATGATTTGCACATTCTATATAGGGTATACAATGTTCCACAGAACCAAATCCATCCCGTAGCCGCGAGTTGGGAATACCTAACATTTCTTCAGCCAAAGAATACAATTCTTGTTTCTTAATCTCTTGATTTGCATATCCCTTCCAGCCGCCGCCTAAAAAAACCAATGATAAAGCAGATAGCTTTAGCGGCTTGTATTTCAAGTCTTTCATTCGTTGCAGGGTAAAATAAAAAAATGAAGGAAATCCAAAAATTCGCACGGGTAAACCCTGTACTTCAAAATCCTGTAAAGCACGAATACAGCCAAAGACATCAAAATCATGGCCGGCTTTGCCATTAAACTTCAAAGCATACTCAACTTGATTCGAGGGAGAGTATTTTGTTAAAAAATTGTCTGTGAAAGACGTCCCCAATCGTGAACCAGCTTCTGTTTGGTAACTATATAAGAGGTAGTTTGCTTTTTCGCTAGACACCCACCCATAATATTCAAAGATAAAATCCACCATCCTTTGGGCTGAACCCAAACTCCACTCGTCAAAAAACATTTGAGATTTTTGTCCAGACGTACCTGACGATGTTAAGCTAATATGAACACCAGAATCGGAAATTGATTTTACAGAATGATATTTAAAAAATTCAGCAGGGATTCCGGGAACTTCAGAAAAGTCGCCAGTCCACTGGTTGATATCAAAATTTGAATCTTTCAAAAATTGACGATAAAAAATGGATTTTTCCTGATGCCATCGAATTATCTCTTTCATGCCATTTAGAAAATTGGCTTCTGTAGTCTTTGTCGACAGATAAGGACTTGATTCGAAACAGATAGCTTCGACAGAGCCAAGCAAAGCTCGGCTTGGGGGAAACAATTCTTTACTTGTCATCGAAGACTCCCAATACATCCAGGTGCATTTGCTTCCAGAGATCTATGTATTGTTCGATATAAGGCTTAAAAGATTTTTCAATTTGCATACCTCTGAAATTAAGTGGCTCCATCGAACGAGTCATTAAAACAAGGTCCCTAAATTGTCCCTTATCTTCAAGCATGGCTGGATAGATCGCCGACGGAAGAAAATTTACGTCTAATAGAGTTTCCAGCGACAATATACTGTCCATTGCCATTAAAATCTCGACATAGGAGACACCGTAATCACTTAATTGTTGCAATAACGGGCGAAGCCGGCCGGCCATGCAGTAAAATGGCTCGGTAGCAGTAATCAATGCGCAATAGCCATCGGATTTGCTAAGATAGCCGTAAATATCCACTTCGCCGTTTTTTGCAGTTAACAGCAAATTAGGTTCGTGAAACGGATAAAAAATATCATATGGATCGGTGAAGGTTTGGGCAAATTTACGTTTAACAAAAGTAGGGGCCAAAATGATTTCAAATTCCAAATATTCACCAGAGGGTTTGGGCTTCACCGCTTTAAGCAATTTTGGCAAGGGGTATTGGGACTTAATGTACTTTTCACTAGCTTTAAGAATGGGGCCCAATGCTTCGGGAACTTCTTCTACTCGACTTCGTTTTTTAAGGACTTCCGGGTCGTGTTTGGCCATCAATGTCAGTGTTTCATAATTTGTAAGTCTGTGAGCATTCGGAAAAATTCCCAATGGCTTAAATTTGTTTTTCACAAAGACCAATTGTGGCCCGATGCTAAGGGTTCTAGTCGTCGCGTAAATCGAATTCACAATTTTATTATCTTTCATTAAATAGTCGGAAGCGTGGTTAAGCATAACGGACGCAAGGCCTTTGCTTTGATAGTAAGGGTGGGTAACAAACCCTTCCGCTCGCGCGATTTTAAAAAATGTATCCACTTCAAAAACAGAAGAAGCACACAATGATTTTTTCTCTATGTCTTCAACTATCAACCAAAGACTATCTTTTTGCTGAATTATTTTTTGCATGGCGACCCGGTCAGTGCCGAGCGCCAAAGGGTAATTGCTGCCGTAAATCGTAAAATAAAGCGTCAAAAGATCTTGAATATCATTGATAGTCGCCCGTCGCATGACTAGGTTAGGTCCCAATTTAATCTCAGTACTAGCTTTCATTTAAAAACCTCCTGACCAAATTTGCGAAACGGGAAAAATGAAAAACTTGAAACTAAAACCAGAAAAGCACCTGCAGCTATTCCTAAAACCCCAATTGAAGTTAGTGATTGCAACAATCCAAGAAAGGCCAATGAAAATGGAAGTGTCGCCGTTCCAATTAAATTTACTAAACTCATAACTTTTGGCACATGTTGCGGGCTTGGCTGTGTTTGAAGAATGTTGATAATTAATACGTTAGCAATTCCCAAACAGAAGCCCAAAACAAAAAGGGCTCCTGACGCCAAAAGCAAACTTATTTTATAACTGGCTCCAAAAATACTAATTTCATTGGAAGTTATATGGCTCGAAAGAGTAAAAAATAAATAGGCTAAACTTAAAATCAAGGAAAAAAACCAAGTCCAAAACAAAGGGCGATGTTTTATCGACACCACAGTCAGCACTGCGCCACCAAGTAAAATGCCAGACCCGAGAACTGTCTCCAAAACAGCCAGTGCATTGAACGAATTTCCAAAAGTTTCCTTGGCCATAGAGGGCATCAGAATTTGAAGAGGGCTTAACAAGAAGTTCATCAACAGAAAAACTGTTAGCATAACTCCAATAATTATATGGGTACCAAATGGGCTAAATGATTTAGTCAAGCCCTCAGCGTCGGATTCGGGGATAGCGTGCTTTTGGGGTTTGCTAACCTGTGACAAGGAAAAAGTGGAAATAAAATAACTTAAAGAGGATATAGCAAACAGGCCGGCCAAACCAAAATGATTGAAAACAAAAAGGCCTAAAACGGGCCCTATAATTGTCGCAAACGAAGTAATTGAAGACAACATAGCGGTTAGTTTTTGAACTTGATCATTTTTTTTAATTTCGACCGAAAGGGACATAATTGCCGGATTAAAAAGAGCAGAAAAGATATTGGCCGAAAAAATAGAAACAAAAAGAAGCAAAAGAATTGATGAACCGCCGGCTTTCAACAACAGCTCCGGCAACAAAAACAATAAAAGAAAAGCAATAAAGTAAACTATTCCGCGGGCCATATCGGAATACAAAACCGTTTTTAAAGCAGTTAGTTTTTCAATCACTAAGCTTGAATGCGAAACCAAAAGGGCGTGCGGCAGTCCGCCAATAACCAGATACCAAATTAAATAAGATTCGCCGAAAGTTGACGTAATAAACCAAATGAGGCCCAGCTGTACCATTCGGTCAGAAACTTGAGACAATGTCTGGCCAACAAGCAGCAGGGCATCGTCAATGTGAGCGGGTCGTTTTGTTGCAAAGGCCGTCATATCTTTTTTTTCCAACATACAAATTACCGGAGAATGGGAATTTAGTTAGTGTCTAATCTTTGGTCAGCAGATTTTTCATTGTTTGAATTCGCGTTTTGGCAATATATAGAGGGAAGTAAAAAAAATATTCATAAAATTGATTTTGCTGCCAAAATTTGTCCAAAAATTAAATTCCCTATTGTGGATTTCGTATAATTAAAATACAAACTATGCGAATTCAAAATTTAAAGGGGTGGTAATTTATGAAATTAGTACTTTTACTAGTTGGAAGTGCGTTAGCAGTAGCGGGATGTCACGTAAATGTTGGCGATTCTAACAATAGCGGAAACGGCGATTCGGGAAACACAGGAAAAACAGCAACCTATGCAACCTACGAAATGCTAGAGGGCTGTTCAACTGGAATTAAAAAATTTAATGCGGGATCTGAAGAAGAACTTACAGTCGCTTATTGTGATGGTCTAAAAAACAATGAAGCCAATGGAAACTGTGCTCAATATCAACGTGAACAAGCGTTTAAAGCAATGGGCTGTGCTGGAAATTGGCCTTATCCGGCCGTGTCCGGCTTAAGCTCAAGCAGCAGCCAATCCTATAGTTATAAAGTGAACTCATGCTCGACAGGGTTTCATTATATTTCTGCATCCACACCTGATCAAGGAAACAAAGCCTATTGCAAGCAATTGCAAAATGACGAGTTGAATATGAATTGCGCGCGCAGTAAGCGCGACGAAGCGTTCGCACAGGCCGAATGCAAGTCAGAATAAGTTTTTAAATTGGGGTATTTATTTAAATTAGGAAAAGCACACTGGATCGAAGTCAGCTAAATGTCAGCGAATCTGAAAACGATTTGAAAAGTGCGGAAAGTAAACTATCTGATTTCAATCTGCAACTAAGCGATGCAATTACGGGCAAAAAACCAAATGAAGATGCTTTGAGAATTTTGGTCAAGGATGCGCAAGCGTCTGTGGATAGTTCGAAAGCGCGTCGTGATTCGGCCCAGAACCTGCTAGTGACTGCGCAGACACAGTTGAAATCGGCAGAGGACGCCCTTTCTGGTTATGTCAAAGAAAATGGAACTGGGGAGAACCAGTAGGTCAATTTGTGTGATTTAGAAAACGAGCATGATGTTTTAAACGCCATGCTCGTTTCATTTGCGACTATAGGTTTTTTTTAAGTCGTTCTGACTTGTCTAAATAGTAATCCCAAGTCCCATCGTAAATCGTAAGTTTATTTTTATCGAGCTCAAATACGCGCGTGGTAACTTCTCGCAAAAAATAACGATCATGGCTTACGATGATGACGGTACCAGGGAAATTTTTAACAGCCTCTAACAAAACTTCGCGGGATACAATATCAAGGTGATTCGTTGGTTCATCTAGGACCAATAAATTTACTGGTCTGGCCAGAATACAGGCCAAAACTACACGACTTTTTTCACCGCCCGAAAGAACCGATATTTTCTTATCAGCTTCTTCGCCAGAAAATTTGAAGGCACCCAACAAAGTTCTAATTTGCCCCAAACCCGCAGTAGGCAGATGACTGTGGACCTCTTCGATTATGGTGCTTGAGGGATCCAAAACATCTAATGAATTTTGACTAAAATAACCCATCTCGATACTGGCACCTATTTGCAAATTTCCATTGCTGGATGTCGTTTGGCCAGAAATAATTTTCAACAAGGTTGATTTTCCGGCACCATTGACGCCGACCAATGCAACGCGATCTAAACGTTTTACTAGTCCGGTTGCCTCCGAAAAAACTAACTTCTCTTTAGTTTTGTCATCTTCATTTGCGGGCCAAACTTTAGTTAGCTTTTCAAACTTAACCACTTCGTCGCCGCCGCGAGGAGGCACGGGCCATACAAATTGAATGGTTTTTTCTTCAGTGGGTATTTCAATGCGATCAATTTTTTCAAGTTTCTTAACTCGCGATTGAACCTGAGCCGCGTGTGAAGCTCTGGCCGCAAAACGCGCGATAAACTCTTCTTCTTTAGCTAGCATTTCTTCTTGCCGCCTGGCTTGGGCAACAAGTTGTTCCATGCGAATGGCCTTTTCGCGCTCATAATAATCGTAGTTTCCTGAAAAAACCGTAATTGTTTGATAGGCGACTTCGACAACTTTTTTAACCAGTCGATTCATGAACTCGCGATCATGACTCGTCATTAAAATCGACCCTTTAAATTGCTTTAGCCACTCTTCAAGCCAAACGATCGATTCAAGATCTAAATGATTCGTTGGTTCATCCATTAATAGTACATCTGGGTTTAACAGAAGTATTTTCGCTAGTGCGATACGCATTTTCCAACCGCCACTAAAGCTTTCAGTTGGTCGATGGTAATCGTCAGGTCCGATACCCAGCCCTGTCAAAATCTCTTGAGCGCGTGACTCCAAGTCATACCCGCCCATACGTTCAAAATCCGCCTGAAGTTCGCCGTATTTGTCTAGAATCTTGGTCATTTCATCAGCGTCTAACTCGGGATCCGATAGTTTTGCCTCCAAAGTAGCGATATCACGCTGTAAATCGCTGATTTTACCTGCCGATAAGATTACCTCTTGAAGGGCCGTTCGACCCTTCATTTCTTCAATATTCTGTGAAAAATATCCGACGACGGTCTTATCCGAGCGGCTGATAGTGCCACTATCAACACCTTCTTCGCCAACGATGACTCTGAAAATGGTGCTTTTCCCTGCGCCATTGGGTCCGACAAGCCCGATTTTCTCTCCAGTATTTATCTGAAAAGAGCCGTTTTTAAAGAGAATCTTATTTCCGTATTGTTTGCTAAGGCCTGATAAATGGATCATATAAGCCGCTGAAGTTAACCAGAATTTCTATTATTTTCAAAACTTCTTTTTAATATTAAAAGGTGCTCGACAGATAGAGTCGCTCATGTTAATCGTTTGCGACACTATTAAAGGTTTAAGAGGTTCTGATATGAAAAAAGATATGCATCCCAAAGTTAACATGGTCGTTTTTAAAGATATGTCATGTGATTTCACGTTTTTAGGACAATCCACGCTGTCTTCTAAAGAAATGGTTAAATGGGAAGATGGTAAGGAATATCCACTAATTAAAGTTGAAATATCATCGGCCTCACATCCCTTTTTTACTGGTAAACAGCGTTTATTAGATACTGAAGGCCGCGTAGATAAATTCAAGAAAAAATACGGATCCCCCGGTGTTGCCAACGCGAAGCCGGCTGAAGTTAAGCCAAGCGACAAAATTCAGGCTAAGTAGATATTCTCAATTTCAAATTTTAAAGAATGCGATTAGGTACACTAGTCGCATTTTTTTTTGCTAACGTCCGGTTGAAAAAAGAGTGTAAAATTCCAGCTTCCCAGAGGAAAATATGTTTTCAAAATTAGATGAAGTTGAAAATCGATACGAACAAGTAAATATGTCGCTGCAGCGACCAGATGTGGCTAGTGATCAAAAGAAATACCGATCTTTAATGAAAGAAATGGCTGACCTTGAAAAAGTCGTGGTTGTCTATCGTGAATTCAAATCCAAAACAGCGGCTCTAAAACAAAATAAGGACATGTTTACGGCAGAAACGGACAGCGAAATGCGGGAATTGATTCGCGAAGAAGTAAAAGTCCTTGAATCTGTTATTCCGGTCCTAGAAGAAAGATTAAAATTGTCGCTGATTCCAAAAGATCCTAATGATGATAAAAATATTATTCTAGAAATTCGAGCCGGAGCAGGCGGGGATGAAGCCTCGTTGTTTGCTGATGAACTATTCCGCGCCTATGCCTATTACGCGGGAAAGCTAGGCTGGAAAGCGGAAATGATTTCTTTTTCACCAGGTAATGTTGGCGGAGCAAAGGAAATTATAGCGTCCGTTTCGGGTGATTCAGTATACAGTAAATTAAAATATGAAAGCGGAGTCCACCGCGTTCAACGCGTGCCCGAAACTGAGGGTGCTGGTCGAGTTCATACATCAACAATAACAGTGGCGGTAATCCCTGAAGTTGAAGAAATCGAAGTTAAAATCGATATGAAAGATATTACAATAGACGTTATGCGAGCTTCAGGCGCTGGTGGTCAATCGGTAAACAGGACGGAATCAGCTGTTCGCCTTCATCACATACCAACCGGAATTTTGGTTCACTGCCAAGAGGGTAAATCGCAGACTTCAAACAAAGAAAAAGCCTTCAAGATCCTTTACTCTAAACTGCAGCAGATAGAAGATCAGAAAGTTCTTAAAGAAGCCAGTGACGCACGTTTAGAGCAAATTGGAACTGGTGATCGTTCAGAACGTATTCGCACTTATAACTTTCCACAGACTCGAGTGACTGATCATAGAATTGGTTTGACCACCCATGCCCTGAATGAAATCATGGCTGGTGAAATGAGCATTCTTGTAGATGCTTTAGTTGCTCACTATCAAGCGGAAGCTTTAAAACGACAAACGAGTTAAATATGACAATCAAAGAAGTTATGGATAAAACCACAACTTTTTTTAAGCAAAAGGGATTTCATTCTCCCCGTTTAGATGCGGAACTATTGATGGCGCATGGGTTGAACTGTGGTCGTATGCAACTTTATTTAAAATTTGACCAACCTTTAAAAGAACCAGAACTCGATACTTTGCGCGCTTTAGTAGTGCGGCGGTCTGCCGGCGAACCAATTGCCTACATCACTGGGAAAAAAGATTTTTATAAGGCCAGCTTTTTAGTAAATAATTCAGTTTTGATTCCGCGACCGGAAACGGAAAGCTTAGTAGAGCTCGCAGCGAATTTTATCGAACGACACAAAACAGACAGTCCATTTAAAGTTTTGGATATTGGCGGCGGTTCTGGATGTATCGGAATTTCGCTAGCAAAAGAGTTTCAAGACATTCACGTTTCAATAATTGAAAAATCAAAACTAGCTTCTGAGGTCATTCTCGAAAACATTAAACTTAACCAAGTAACTAATGTGACTCTTTTTAACTTGGACGCAGGTGACAGGGACGGATTTGTTCAGGCTTGGAATGAAGAAAGCTTGCAAACAGCGAATGAGCCAAGCTTTGACCTGATAGTATCGAACCCACCGTATATTTCGGTGGAGGATACTTTTGTTGAAACAAATGTTAGAAAATTTGAACCAGCGGAAGCGCTTTTTGCCGATGATAACGGCTATGTCTTTTTGAAAGAGTGGGCCCAGGGTTATTCTAAATTTCAAAAAGTGAATTCAGAAATGATTTTTGAAATGGGTCAGTCTCAAGGGCCGCAAATTTCTGAACACCTTATTAAATTAAATATTTTTAAATCAGTGACTATAAAAAAAGATTTAGCGGCCAGAGATCGCTTTGTTTTGATGGTCAAATAGGCGGCGTAATGGACAGAATGGCAGTAAATAGCGGCGTAGTTTTAAATGGCAAAGTTAAAGCCAGCGGAGCTAAAAATTCAGCATTAAAACTTTTATTTTCAACGATATTGGCGGAAGGTACGCACCAATTTAAAAATGTCCCCGAATTAAAGGATATAGAATCCACATCGCAGTTGTTAGAAAGTTTAGGAATTATTTCCGAAAGAAAGGGCGACGATTTTCTGGTTCACTCAAAAAAACTGACTAATTTTCAAGCTAGCTATGATCTGGTCAGAAAAATGCGCGCAAGCATTTTGTGCCTTGGTCCAATGCTCACAAAATATGGCGAAGCGATTGTTTCCCTTCCAGGCGGTTGTGCCATTGGTTCCAGGCCGATAGATTTACATTTGGACGGAATGCGAGCGTTGGGCGCAGAAATTGAAATGAAAGAAGGATTCGTACACGCCAAAGCAAAGCGGCTAGTAGGCGCGCCTTTTCTGTTCGAAAATATCACGGTGGGCGGTACCGAAAATATGATGATGGCTGCAAGCTTGGCTGAAGGTACGACAATATTGGAAAATGCGGCAAAAGAACCAGAGATCGTAGACCTTGCGGATTACCTAGTTAAAATGGGCGCAAAAATTACTGGGCATGGATCGTCCGTTATTAAAATTGAAGGTGTTAATAAACTAGATCCGGCCACACACACCGTTATGCCTGATCGAATTGAAGCCGGAACCTTGCTTATCGCCGGTGCCATTACGGGCGGTGAAGTCACTGTTGAAAAATGCGTTCCTCATCACTTAGATGCACTATTATTTAAACTCAAAGAAGCGGGTTTTAAAATCAGCACGACTGATACCACTATGACAGTCGAGCGCGCAAAATCATGGGAAGCTGTCGACATTACAACATCACCCTACCCGCAATTTCCAACAGATTTACAGGCGCAGTTTATGTCTTTGATGACCGTCGCGAATGGAACGAGCGTGATTTCTGAAACTGTTTTTGAAAATAGGTTTATGCATATTCAGGAACTCATGCGATTGGGCGCTGATATCAACCCAAAAACCCGAGTAGCCGTTGTTCGAGGCAAGCCTGGTGGTCTGACCGCTGCTCCTGTTATGGCGACTGACCTAAGGGCGAGTGCGTGTTTAGTACTAGCTGGACTGGTTGCAAAAGGTGAAACGATTGTAAATCGAATATATCACTTGGATCGTGGTTACGAAAAAATGGAAGACAAATTAACGTCACTTGGCGCAAGAGTGAAACGGATAATTTAAAAAAAAGGCAAAAAAAAGCCTCTGTGGAGGGGACCAAGAGGCTTTGAAAAACAATCCTGGAGGGGTCCAAGGGACTGTATTTATAAGATTTAAACATACTATCTATA
>JAYTTH010000331.1:0-19847 GCA_043745515.1 Pseudobdellovibrionaceae bacterium
GGCATGGCTTCCGCTTAATCCCCAGGGTTTGCCAAATGTAGGTTGGCACTCTGCTTTGAATACTGCTGTTAGCTTTATCACCAATACGAATTGGCAGGGCTATTCCGGCGAAGTGACTATGAGCAATCTGACTCAAATGGCTGGTCTTACAGTACAGAATTTTTTAAGCGCGGCTTGTGGTATTGCAGTGGCTATTGCGCTGACTCGAGGAATTGCTCGTAAGTCGTCATCAACCATTGGTAATTTTTGGGTCGATACAACGCGGACAACGATTTATATTTTGCTTCCGATTTGCCTGATTTTTACAATTATTTTAGTTGGCGAAGGGGTCATACAAACGTTTGCGGGTTCATTGGATGTGATTACACTCGAGGGCTTAAAGCAAACAATCGCATTGGGTCCTGTTGCCTCACAGGTCGCAATCAAAATGCTGGGCACTAATGGAGGAGGCTTCTTTAATGCGAATGCGGCACACCCATTTGAAAACTCAAGTGCACTTTCAAATTTTCTTCAAATCATCTCCATCTTTTCAATTGGAGCCGCATTGACTTACACCTATGGAATTATGACCAATTCTCGCAAACACGGCTGGGTGATTTTTGGAACCATGCTGTCCCTATTTATTGGATTTACGGCGTTATCATTAGTTTCAGAATACACGACAAACCCAGTTTTCAATCAGGCCGGAATTATGGAAGGCAAAGAAACGCGGTTTGGGGTATTTAACAGCGTCTTTTTTTCTACGATTACGACTTCTGCTTCGTGCGGAGCCGTCAATGCTATGCACTCTTCATTGTCTCCGCTCTCTGGCGGAATCGCGATGCTCAATATCATGCTAGGTGAAGTTATCTTTGGCGGCGTTGGCGCCGGACTTTACGGAATGCTTTTATTTGTTCTTCTGACGGTTTTTATTGCAGGACTCATGGTGGGCCGAACGCCTGAATACATGGGTAAAAAAATCGAAGCTCGTGAAATGACAATGGTGATTTTAGCTATTTTAGCTCCGTGTGCTTGTATCCTAATTGGAACAGCGATTTCTGCGGTAAACCCTGCTGCGCTTTCAAGCCTTGCCAATAAGGGTCCGCATGGTTTTTCAGAAATGCTTTATGCCTTTACATCGGCTGCTGGAAATAATGGAAGTGCTTTTGCGGGTTTAAATGCAAACACAGTGTACTACAATCTGATGTTAGCAATTACTATGTTTGTTGGTCGTTTTGCCATCATAATACCTATTTTAGCAGTAGCTGGCAGTCTGGCTCAGAAAAAATATTCAGCACCATCTTCGGGAACATTTGAAACAGACACGGGTCTTTTCGCAATTTTGCTTGTGGGCGTAATTTTAATTGTTGGCGCTTTAACTTTTCTTCCTGGTCTTTCTTTAGGTCCTATCGTTGAGCATCTGATGATGATCAAAGGTCAAACTTTTTAAGAGGTAAAAAATATGTCAGAAACAACACAAAATCCATTATTTGATTCAAAACTTGTTGTTCCAGCTATTAAGGAATCTTTCCTTAAGCTTGACCCACGAGTACAAATGAAAAATCCCGTTATGTTTGTCACCTTAATCGGTGCCATCATAACAACCACCTATGTCCTTTTTAATATTGGTCATGGCTCGAAAGTTTTTGAATTTCAAATTTCCTTATGGCTTTGGTTTACCGTTCTATTTGCAAATTTTGCAGAAGCGATCGCTGAAGGGCGAGGAAAAGCACAGGCTGAGAGTCTGAAAAAGACAAGAACGCAAACTGTCGCACGACTTATGACCGGAAAGCGAGAAAGTAAAATAAGCGCGGCTGATCTTAAAAAAGGAAATATCGTAGTTTGTGAAGCTGGCGATATCATTCCTGGAGATGGCGAAGTCGTTGAAGGAATAGCCAGTGTTGACGAATCTGCAATTACTGGGGAGTCGGCGCCTGTCATTCGTGAATCAGGCGGTGATAGAAGTGCTGTTACTGGTGGAACTCGAGTAATTAGTGACCGGATTCTAATTCGTATTTCAGCTGAAGCGGGAAATAGTTTTCTCGATCGAATGATCGCATTGGTCGAAGGTGCAAAAAGACAAAAAACGCCAAATGAAATTGCGCTTAGCATTGTTTTAGCAGGACTGACTATTATTTTTGTTCTGGCAGTTATGACACTAAAACCATTTGCTGATTATAGTGCCCTGGCTGCAGGGCAAGATTTGAGTTCCATTGTAACTGTTCCAGTTTTAATAGCGCTTTTAGTTTGTCTCATTCCAACTACGATTGGAGGATTACTGAGTGCCATTGGAATTAGCGGCATGGATCGGCTAATCCGTCGTAATGTGATCGCAACAAGTGGACGTGCCGTTGAGGCCGCAGGGGATATCGACGTTTTGCTATTAGATAAAACCGGAACAATTACACTTGGCAATCGAATGGCTACGGAATTTTTACCAGTGAGAGGAATTTCAGCTGAACGCCTTGCCGAAGCAGCTCAACTGGCCTCCCTTGCTGATGAAACAGCCGAAGGGCGCTCAATTGTAGTTCTAGCCAAAGAAAAATTTTCTCTTCGAGCTGAAAGTGTTCAACCAGCGCAGGCACAATTTATCCCGTTCTCTGCAAATACTCGAATGAGTGGCATTGATTTTCAAAATTCAACAGGAACAAAAAGTATTCGAAAAGGCGCCGGAGATTCAATCAAGGACTATGTAAAAAAACTGAGTGGCGTTATTCCTCAAGACTTGGACGGTATTGTTGACGGTGTAGCGAAGCAAGGTGGAACTCCACTAGTTGTAGTGGATGGAAAAGAAATTCTGGGAGTTGTTCAGCTTAAAGACATTGTTAAAGGTGGGATTAAGGAGCGATTTGCCGAACTTCGCAAGATGGGAATTCGAACTGTGATGATCACAGGAGATAATCCACTTACTGCTGCTGCAATCGCTGCCGAAGCTGGTGTCGATGACTTTATGGCTCAGGCAACACCTGAAGCAAAATTGAAGCGCATTCGTGACGAACAAGCGACAGGTCATCTTGTGGCTATGACTGGTGATGGCACAAATGATGCTCCGGCGTTGGCGCAAGCTGATGTCGGTGTTGCCATGAATACGGGGACACAAGCTGCGCGTGAAGCTGGAAATATGGTTGATCTTGATAGCAACCCGACAAAATTGATCGAAATTGTGGAAATCGGAAAACAATTATTGATGACTCGCGGGTCGTTAACTACTTTCAGTATTGCCAACGACGTTGCTAAGTATTTCGCAATTCTTCCCGCATTATTCAGTACCCTTTATCTTATTCAAGGAACTAAAGAGGGGCCTCTGGCCGTTCTCAATGTAATGAGATTGGTATCCCCTCAAAGCGCAATTTTAAGTGCTGTGATTTTCAATGCACTTGTTATTGTGGCATTGATTCCATTGGCCCTAAAGGGAGTTCCTTATAAGGCTCAAGGAGCATCGGCGGTCTTAAGAAGAAATCTTTTGATCTATGGATTGGGTGGAATTGTTATTCCATTCATCGGAATAAAATTGATTGATATTGTTATTACAACAATCGGCTTGGTTTAAAAAGGAGTTTCTATGAAGTATGTTATGCCTGCAATTAGATTTAAAATTTTTATGACGATTCTTTTGGGTCTTGCCTATCCGCTTTTGATGACCGGAGTATCGCAAGTAGTTTTCCCGCACCAAGCAAATGGGGGTTTTGTTTCAAGAGGTGGACAATTAGTGGGATCTACGTTGATTGCTCAGGGTTTCGAGATGGCAGAGTATTTTTGGCCGCGACCTTCAGCAATTGGCTACAATCCGTTACCATCTGGAGGATCGAATCTTGGTCAGGCCAATCAGGATTTAAAAAAAGCTGTTGAGGAAAGAAAGGCAAAGCTAAAGGCCGCTCATCCAGATCAAACGATCGAACCTCCACAAGATTTGTTATTTGCCTCAGCTAGTGGTTTAGATCCTCACATCAGTCCTGAAGCGGCTCAATACCAGGCGCCCCGTGTTGCCAAGGCCAGAAATTTGAATGTTCAAGACGTGCAAAATCTGATTGAACAAGCCTCCCTCGGAAGGCAGCTTGGTGTTTTAGGAGAACCTACTGTCAATGTTCTTACTTTAAATCTTGCTCTTGATAAAAGCCAGGGCATCGAAAGTGCACCAGTTTTATTGCCACCGCCGCCGCCAGTAGCAGCTCCTGTGCTTGCACCCGCAACTCCTGCTGAAACAAAATGATGAAGGTGTTGTAAAGAAGTGATAGAAAAATCTAGGAGCTTAATTTGAATTCAGATAATCGCCCAGATCCAGACGCACTCTTAAATGCGCTTGATGATTTAGAAACTGATGAAAGCAAAGGACATCTTCGAATTTTTTTGGGGATGTCCGCCGGAGTAGGAAAAACCTATGCGATGCTTCGTGCGGCTCATCAGAAAATGGCGGAAGGTTTTCATGTTGCAATTGGAATTGTAGAAACGCACGGCAGAGCAGATACCATGGCAATGAGCGAGGGGCTACCTGTTATTCCTAAGAAAAAAATTGAATATCGAGGATCTAAACTTGAAGAATTGGATTTAGATGAAGTTCTTCTTAGAAAGCCAAAACTTATTGTTATTGATGAACTAGCACATTCGAATGCTCCGGGTTCAAGACATGAGAAAAGATATCAAGATGTCCTTGAAATATTAGAGGCCGGCATTGATGTTTTTACTGCATTTAATGTCCAACATCTTGAAAGCCGAAAAGACGCCGTCGAAGCGATCACAGGTATTCCAATTCGAGAAACAGTCCCTGACAGTATGTTAGAACGAGCCAGCTTAGTTGAGTTGGTTGATATTGCTCCGTCAGAATTACTTAAAAGATTAAAAGAAGGAAAGGTATATCTCGGTGACAAGGCCGATCGTGCCGCGCAGAATTTTTTTAAAGAAGATAAATTAACAGCACTTCGCGAGATTGCTCTAAGAATGACCGCTGAAAGAGTTGATCAGGATTTGCGAAAATTTACTAGCATCAGGGGGGATGGAAATCCCTGGCAGACTAACGAGCGCCTATTGGTTGCGATTAGCCACAGTCCCTATTCTGAAAAATTAATAAGAGCAACACGAAGACTTGCTTACAATTTAGAAGCCCCTTGGGTCGCCTTGCATGTTGATACCGGAATATCCCTGAACGATTCCGATCAAAGTCAGTTAGTTAAAAATCTCAACCTTGCCCGTGAACTAAAAGCCGAGGTTATTACAACCGCTGAAGTTGATGTTCCCTCTGCGGTTCGTAGAGTTTGTAGAACTAAAAATGTGACTCAAGTGGTTGTTGGACGCCCAACCCGAAGATGGTTTAGAGATATTTTAGAAAGAAGTCTCTTAGATAGTCTGATCAAAGAGAGCCTTCAAGTCGATGTGCATATTATTCGACAGGACGGTGTTTCCCATGCTCGGCCAAATCTAATTGATGAAATTTCTTATTATCGAACCAAAACTGGACCGATCAAATACTGGTACACATTTTGTGGCGTATCGGCGACCTGCATTTTGGGTGAAGCTTTAAATTCATTTATTGGCTACAGGGCGGTTGGCTTTGTATTTTTGCTTGCTGTCATTATCATCGGAATGTTTGGGTCTATTGGCGCTGTTATATTTGCAGCGTCCTTGAGCGCTCTTGTCTGGGATTTCTTTTTTATCTCTCCAAAAATGACTTTGGCTATAAACAATACAGAAGATTTTCTGATGTGCGTTGCTTTTTTTGTGGTTGCGTTGATTACCGGCTTTTTGACCAATCGAATACGATTTCACGAAAAAGTTATGCGTGAACGAGAAGAAAGAACCAATGTCCTCTATGAGGTCTTACAAGATATTGCAAATGCTACAGAAAAATCAGATTTTTTAGAAAGCGTTACATCTCGGGTAGGAAACTTGCTTGATGCAAATTGTGGCGTAATATTGAAGTCATCAAACGGTAAACTAGAGTTTGATCAGGAACGAAAATATTCGATCCACCTAAGTGAAAAAGAACAGGCTGTTGCACAATGGTGTTTTGAAAATCGAAAACCTGCTGGCTGGTCAACTGATACATTGTCGCAGTCGCGAGCCTTATATTTACCTTTGAAAGGGACGGCCGAATCAGTAGGAATTTTTATTTTTGAGCCTTTAAAAATATCAAGAAAACGAAAACTTGACCTTGAAAAAGAAAGTTTATTATTTTCTATTGTCCGGCAACTTGGAATGTCAGTCGAAAAGCACTTCTTAACAAAACGTCTTTCAGAGAATCAAAGATTAAAGGATTCTGAAGAGCTTCATCAAACATTACTAAATTCTATTTCTCACGAAATGAGAACTCCATTGACGGCAATTCTCGGTGCTGCCTATGCGTTAGATGACGACATGCAAATTGGCAGTAAAAAATATGTCAAAGAAGTCGCTTCGGATTTGCACGATGCGGGAGATCGTTTAAATCGAGTGATTGAAAATTTACTGGATATGAGTCGACTCAACTCAGGAGTTTTATCTTTAAAATTAGAATGGCATGACTTTGGAGACCTCTTGAGTGTGGTCGTTAAAAAATTAGAAAAGCCCCTTGCTCATCATAGATTAAAAATCAATTCACTGGACGATGTCCCTCTACTAAAAATTGATTTTAGGCTGATGGAGCATGCTATTTCAAATCTTGTGTTGAATGCAGCAATGTACACACCACCTGGCAGCGAAATTTCAATAATACAGAAGCGAACTGACACTCATTTCATTTTAGAAATTCAAGATACTGGCCTGGGAATACCAAATGAATCTCTAGATAAGATTTTTGAGAAATTTTATCGGGTGCCTGGAAGCCCCACTGGGGGAACCGGCTTGGGACTGTCGATAGTGAAAAGTATAGTTGAATTGCACAAGGGAATAATAAGTGTTCACAATATCAATCCTCAAGGTGCATGCTTCATTATAGACTTACCTCTTGATGAACAGCCACCTGTGCCGGTGGAACCAACATGAACAGCGAAATTCGTATTTTGCTTATTGATGACGAGCAGGCTATTCGAAAAATTGTACGAATGAGTCTTGAATCAAGTGGGTATAAGATTAACGAAGCCATTGATGGCAGGACAGGGATTGCATTGGTCTCTGAAATTCATCCCCACTTAGTTCTTCTTGATTTAGGTTTGCCTGATATGAATGGATATGAAGTTCTTAAGGAGTTACGAAAGTGGACTCGTGTTCCAATTATTATTCTGACGGTCACTGATGACGAGCAAACAAAAGTGAATCTATTGGATGCCGGAGCTGACGATTATTTAACTAAACCCTTTGGTTCAAAGGAATTGTTAGCTCGAGTTCGAGTAGCATTAAGAAATATAGGACTTATCGAGGCCACGCCCATTTTTATTTCTGATGATTTGGAAGTGGACTTGTCACTGAAAAAAATTTTAGTTTCTGGTCTTGAAGTTAAGTTAACCTCAACTGAATATGAGGTGCTTTCGCGACTTGTCAGAGATCACGGAAAAGTCATTTCTCAGTCCCAATTGCTTAAACAGATTTGGGGAAGCCTTGCAGCAGATCAAAGCCATTATTTAAGAATATATATCAAGCAACTCAGAAAAAAAATTGAGAAAAATCCTTCGGAACCGAAGCATATTCTTACAGAACCTGGGGTAGGCTATAGAATCGTCTAAATTTGCAAATATCAATAGGTTTCAAATTAGTTACTATTTAAAAAATCTAAAATATCGTAGTGTGACGCCGAACCATTTGGTTCAGATTCATTATCTATTTCGTGAAGCGCTCCCCCATATTGTTTGATCTGAAAATGGGGAGCCGCAGACAAAAGTATTTTACGAGTTTTCTCTGCATCGACATAGGTATCTTCTTTTCCAGAAAGAAGGACAAAGCCTCTAATTCTTTTATCTATTTGGTGGTGTCGAGCTTGAAGGGCCGTTAGCTGCAAATCAAAGGCAAATCGTTTTACCTCAAGCGGTGAAGTGGGTTTTATCGGATCAACGTGAGGATTTTTCAAGCCATTTGTATACGATCGCGTAGTTAAGGTTGCCAAAGTGATAAGATCAATCTTACCCAAAAATGGATGCTGCTCTCCAACTAAACTTTTGGGGGCTATTCCAGGTGCAATTAAAATAATTTTGTTTATTGTTTGCTCGTTTGCAGCCTGAACAAACGCAGCCAATCCACCGGTCGACCATCCAATAATATTTCTCTTGGGAAAGGAGTCTAAATCACGGGCAAAACGCCGCCAGATTTGATTTCCTAAATATCCAATGTCTTTTATTCGAGTGTCATCCATTGACCCACTTGAACCTCCCTGCCCCATGTAATCAAAGGCAATCACTCGATAGCCTGATTCAGTGAGCGTTTTAAAAAGGGGCAAGTGGTTAAGCATGGAATCGCCTAAACCTTCATAATAAATCACATTACCTTTAAACGGCACATTCGGGTTTTCTGGCAAATAACCTGCTCTAATTTTCACCCTCAATCTTACCAGTTCGCAATCACTATCAGTGATCGAATCGGCTCCGCGCCAGGGTTTAGGACAAAGACGTTGGATACTTTTTTTATAAGATGCAATATCCGGCATTTTATTTTCAGCCAATGAATTGATTGCAATCGTCATAAAAATACACATGAACCTCAAAAACGCTGCATTTGACATGCTTATCCCGCCTAATCTTCGTTAAAAGTAAAATGTGTTACAGATGCAAACACCACGCCTTTTGCGCACGTACTAGGTGTTTTCATTATACTACTGGCGCGATGACCTCAGAACATCTTGGTCAGTGTGGCGACTATGCCGTCATGTCTATATTGAAATTTAACAAATACATTGGATAAACGCCAAGTGCACACGTGGGCTTCGGTAGGCGACGTTAGTGTAGATCCGACCTACTTTGCTTTGTGGCCTATCAAATTTCCGTCTCCGTTAGGTTCAGATGAATGATTTTTTAAAGATCTCGAACTATTCCAAAAATCGACCAGCTTCTTCTGGAGTTGGCAATCTGCAAGAATCTCGTTTTTTAAGAACTCGGTAACGATTCTTTGCAACAAAGTTATAAACAAGATCACGAATCAATTCGGGCACGCAAAGTAACATCTTGGAAACGCCCCAAAAGCCGCCAATATCCGACAAAATATGGAGCACTGCTGCCGATCTCTCGTATAATTTATCATCTTTCAAATAAATAACTGTATCGAAATCAAGTGGCCCTAGTTTTTGCACCAAAAGTTTAGCAGCCGTTTGCCCTTGAAGAGACGCAAATTTAAGTTCTCCCAATCTGTCAAATCGAACTAGCCAATCCACCGATGTACTACATAAACTACAATATCCATCATAAAACACTATTTTCATTTGATTGCTCCAAAAGCAAAGGCAGTCAAAATCGTATAAAGAGTCGCCATTGAAATAAAAAGAGTCGAAAGACAAACGTGCCCGATGGAAAATAACGGACCCTTTGGCCAATCGCCGTGACTCATGTAAAAAAAGTCAGTTAAAACTCGGGCCCACCAAAACAAGGCGATAAAAACCAACCAGATTAAAGACGGCAAAGTAAGTTGCTGGACGTTCTGTTGGCTCAATATAAAACTCACAATCGACATGAACACAATTATTGAAAAAATGTAACCACCATAGGTCCAAAACACTTTACGATTCAAGGAACTGAGCTTTTGAAACTCTTCGTACCAACCCAGCTTCCCAGGCACCTGAACGCTCGCACACAACACAAGTAGGTGCCAAAGGCCTCCGAGTATCAATCCATATTTATAAAAGTTGGCCCCAGTAATCGCAGCCGTAAGCTCAAAAAGGGTTCGACTCAGGTTTCCTAAAAATAGATTTGTAAAAGCTGTTGTAAATAAAAGGGGGACCGGAAGAACTATCCACAGCCAAACTAAGAATCTAGGGAACCTTTGATGTTTTTCAACTTCCATCCCTACACCTTGAATAATAAAATAAATCAGAGGGCAACCCCAAGATACGCCGTCGGCGTAAGAGATTCCTATTTCGTGTAAAATCCCGGACACTGCGAAAATAGAAAATGTTAGAAATGGCAATGAGAGCTTGTCTCGCAAGGGATTCAAAATAAAAATTTTATTCATATCCACAAATGCGCGGTTCCACCTAAAACTCCAAAAATCTCGCAGCGAGGCGGACAAATAGGGCCGATCGAAAAGACTTTGCGGCGAAAATCCTAACAATCGAATTCCATCGGCGATCACTTCTATAAGTCCTAAATGAATAATTAGTAATATTGAAAAAAGCGCCACGTAATTTAACACGGTCGATTCACCACGCCCGATAAAAGATACAACTAGCAAAATCCCTAAACCCGCTATAAACGTGAGCCAATTTTCAAAAAATCGAGCGCCAGTCGAATTTTCCACTTCACTGCGTTCGGTGAAACCGGCAACTGAAGTTCCTGGCCATAAAAAAAGAAACAGGAAAAGGCCTATCCAAGATTTGAATTTTGCCCCGTCCGACTTTTGCCAGATAAGCGCTACCACCTTGATAATTCCAATCATTCCCAGACTTGAAGCCAAGATTCGCACGACAGGCGAGCCATTTTTTAGAAAATAAAGACCGGCAAAACCTAAAGCTATTAAACATAGTGAAATGACTTTAGCTGTTTTCATGGAACCTCCATTTCTAAACGCTCAAGCGGCGCTAAAACCAGGTTAAAAAATGCTTTCATACCGGGAATTTTAACGAGCGAAGGTAAGTTTTTCCAAAACCGCTTTGAATGTTTTAAAATCGCGTCAGTATTCTTTCGATCGGGTGACCGATCAAAAGACCACACCCCTAAAATCAAAAGATGCTGCAGCCAAAGTGCTCGGGCCAACTGTCGTTTTGCCTTAAAATCTAACTTGGGAAGGCATCGGCTTACGACTTCGTCAAAAAGCGCAACGGACTGTTCTCGAATAGGCTGCGATGAAGAATGCCACGGAGAAACTGGATCTTGCGGGTCCAATCGCTGAACAAGAACTCGTAAAACGCCTCGATACGATTCAAATTCTTTAAATCGATCTCTACAAATCCAAGACATCGTTGCTTCAAGTTTGGGTTCGTTCGCTTGAAGATGTTTTCTTGTACGAACAATATGTTCGCTTAACGATGCTTTGTACAACTCAAGGACAATTTCTTCTTTGCTTTTAAAGTGATAATAAAACGCACCAAGAGAGGAGTCGCACGATTTGGCAAGACCACGCATCGTAACCATTTCATAACCATCCCTTTGAAATAAAAAAAGTGCCTGCTGAAGTATCGCTTCTTTTGTTCTGGCACTTTTTTTCAGTTTGTCGACATCTGCCACTCAAGCCTCCCTATTTGAACATGTTCAGAATACAGCAAGCCCAAGCTTCTGTCAATATTTTTGAACGCGTTCAAATATGAGAAATTCTTGACTGTTTGGCACCCCTATTTCAATTCAGCTCATTGGGCGCCTATAATTTGCTGGGCCTGACTGTCGGAAATCAAAGCTCCGTTCTGGATAAAAATTTTCCATTGGAAATCACCAATCTTTGAATTAAACGATTTTACCTCGGGGTCAGCGGCAGCGTAGCGCAATTCAAAATGTGGCGTTGTAAACGTGTTAAGGGCTTCGTTTACATTTTGCACATTGCTAACTTTATCATCTATAAACACAATTTTTGAAATTGACTGCCGAACTAAACTTTTTATAAACTGAGCCAATACGGCACCTTTATTATTATGAGGGCCCACAAGAATAATTCCGTTTTTGTAAATCGTGGGCTCGGACCCTAAATTTGAAGACAAAGGCGCCAAAGGAGCCGTCCGTCGCAGATCTAGCCCAAGACTCTGGATTTGCTCGATAGTTCTATCAGCCAGTATCAGGGGTCGTGCTGTTAAGGCAACCACCTGGATATGGCCGAATTGCAGCCGTTGAATCAAAGCCGGCGTTGAGGCTTCGACTGGTTGCACTTCCGTTTTTAGTTGAACCTGCGCAAATTGAGCCACACCTTTATCTTTGGCCGTGCGCTCGTCAAATCCCATAGTCTTGAATCGTTCAATTTGATTCGAAGCCCACTGATCACTTCCGACCGTCTGTTTAGGGCGTGATATCGTGTTGTCGATATCAAAAACCACTAAAGTATTTTGATCAATCAAAGGCAGAATCTGAACCATTGCCTTGATTTCATAAACCTTCGCTTGCCCCAGTGGCGCAACTAGGGTGAGTCCCGCTAGAACCACTAGATTAGCCATTTTTTTTAACATATATTACTCCTTTTTGTTTAAATTAAATGCACCCTAGTTCCGTTTTTAATATATTTAAATTTAATAATATTATTTTTTATGTTAGTTTTACTTACATGAACACATTTCATTTAAAGTATTTCATAGACTCCGTTCGCCTGGGCGGAGTGGCTGCTGCCGCCGATCACAATCACATAACCCATTCCGCGGTAAGCCAGGCTATTCGGTCTCTTGAAAGGGATTTAAACACTGAGCTTCTAATTCATGAGAAAAAAAAATATCAAGTTACAGAAAAAGGACTTGAATTGTTTGCCAAGGGTCAAATCTGGCTGCAAAATTTGCAGGAAATTAAAAGCGAAATCGGAAATTCTTTGGAAAAAGTATCCGGAGTCCTAACTATCGCAGCGCCTCAATCGATCGTCCGTGAAATTTTGTGGAAAAAAATAATTAGCTATCGCAAGTCCAATCCCGAAGTCAAAGTTCGAGTCATACTTGGCTCGGCCGAATTCGTCAGCGAACAGGTAAGAAAGGGTACGGCCGAAATCGGATTTTTGCTGGATCAAACAGATCACAGCGATCTGCGCACAGCAACACTTGAACAGGGCAAGTACATTTTGGTGTCTAAACACTCAGCATCCAAAGCTGGGCAATGGCCACTAATAGTAACTGGGCAGAATCGACCAGAGGTTCAGGCTATTATGAGAGGTCTAAAACGAACAACTCAGACTTCACCTGAAGTCGTATTTGAAATTCAAAGTTGGAGCTTAATTCAAAAATTAGTTAAGGACATGGATGTTTTTGGAATCGTTCCCGAGTTTATGGTTCGTAATGATTTGCAGAAAGGAAAACTTTATCCGGTGAAAACAGCTTTTGTTTCTCCTGAATATGATATCCTAGCCCTGTGGACTCGGTATTCTGAAACGTATAACAAAGTACGAGTGTTTTTGAAAGAGTTAGCTTTTTCTAGTTAATTTCGAGTTGACCCACTGTTAGTTTTGCATATGATTTACAGAATGCAATCAACCAAAGCTCGTTTTAAAAATATCGAAAGAATTGGACTTGAAAAGGATTTATTTCAAGACCTTTATCATCAAGTACTCACGATGTCGTGGCTCAAATTTTTTGTCATTTATGTATTAATTTTCATATTGTTTAATTTAATTTTTGGTTTTTTCTATTGGTTAGATGCCGGGGGCATATCCAATTCTGAAGGAAATTTTTTTAAAGTTTTTTCATTCAGTGTTCAAACATTTTCAACAATTGGCTATGGTTTTTTTGCACCTATCGACGTTTACACTCATTCCTTAGTTATTATTGAATCGCTATTAGCGGTATTGTTTACGGCTCTTTTAACCGGACTGGCCTTTGCTAAGTTTTCAAGACCGACAGCACGAATTAAGTTTTCGAACAAAGTTGTAATTACTGGTTACCATGGAAAACCGGCACTCATGTTTAGAATGGCGAATTTAAGAGGCAATCAAATTGCTGAAGCATCCGTTAAAGCTGTACTTTTAGTGTCGGAAAAATCCCCAGAGGGACATTCCATGAGAATGCAAAAAGATATTCAGTTCGTTCGAAGTACGAGTTCTTTTTTTATTCTTTCCTGGTCCGTTTTCCATATTATAGACGAAAAAAGTCCCTTTTATGGATTAAAAGAAGCCGACTTTGTGGCCCAAAATATAGAAATGTCCGTTTCGGTAATCGGTCATGACGAAACGTTTTCACAATCAGTTCATTCAAGTGGGATTTACCAGTCAGATGATTTTGTTTTCAATCAGGACTTTGAAGACATCTTGTATTCAAAAAATGGGCGGACCAATTCTATCGATTACACCAAATTTGATCTTTTTAAGCCAAAAGTTTAACTTTGATTTTTTACAAAGCGGATTTACCTCTTCGCTTATTTTTTAACAAATGGTTTGACTGGTATTTTAAGAACAAATTGCGTAGTTATTTAGTGTCCAACGTTAAACTTCCGCCATCAGCTTCAGCAAATCCTCTTGAACCAACGCATAGTCTAAATAAATATAGAATAATCGAAAAAAACTATCCTTGTCAGCAGTAGCGGCTTAGGTGTAGTTAATCTAAATTATGATCTATTCGCCAGCACACTATACAGAAAAAAGAACTGATTTGATTTATCAGTTTATAACAGAATATAACTTTGCAACCGTGATTTCGCAAACTGAAACAGGTTTGCAGATAAGTCATTTGCCGCTTCTGGTTGAGGCAATTCGTGAAGAAAACTATCTCGTTGGTCATTGCGCCAAGGCCAATCCCCATTGGAAACAATTTGAAATAGGGACTCCCGTGACCGCCATTTTTCATGGACCACATGCCTACGTGTCCCCGGCTTGGTATCAACCAAAAGCAGACAATGTTCCAACTTGGAATTATGCTGCCGTTCATGTTTCAGGAGTTTCTTCTATTGAACCGGAAACTTTAGCAACGTTTCATTTGCTTCAAAAAATCACTGATCATTTTGAAAAAAAATATCAAACCGGCTGGGCCCTACCAGACGTTCCCAATAACGAACTAACAAAACTATTAGAGCAAATCGTAGCGTTCAAAATTAAGATAACTGATATTCAGGCTAAATTTAAGCTGAGCCAAAAACAAGAATCAAAAAACCGCAGCAGTGTGATTCACAATTTAGACAAAATGGGGCACGATCAAAAAAGCGTTGCGGAACTAATGAATCTCATTCTAAAAAGCGAATCTTGACTTAAATAGAAAACTTTTCTGACTAAAGTTGCTACATTTTCTTTAGAATCCTTTCAAATTCAGCAATTTATTTGGAGAATCCATCTTTTTGAAGGTATGACTTCACCAATTGAAAATAAAAATCGCTTTTAGGTAGTTTCAAGAATTTTTCATTCCTTGGCACGAAAGCATAACAAATATAGGAGAACTTATGTTCACGTATAACAAACACCTTGTATCCGTACTAATGATCGCGGGCAGTCTATTTTTTAACAACGCGCAAGCCAACGCTACGTGCGGGCCTAACGCTTATGGGTTTTGTACTGGCGAAGTTGCAATGAATAGAAACTATGATGTGAAAATTCTTGAAATCTATTCCAATGGAACCGCTCGACTGTTGTTTTTCATTGATGGCTCTGAAGGCGTATTTCCAGTATCAGACATTATTAAAGTCCGTCATACGCTGGACGGTTGGCACAAGGGCGACATGGGTTTAAATCGCACTTATGATGTAGAAGTGAAACAAATTTACGACAATCATACAGCCAAACTTCGTTTTCTTATTGATGGCTCCGAGGGTATTTTCGCACTTTCAGATATTACTCATTTGGTCAGCGGGCTAGATGGATTTCAAATTGGGGAAACTGCAATGAATAGAAACTATGATGTAACTATTCTTCAAATCTATTCGAACCATACTGCAAAATTGCGGTTTAATATTGACGGATCAACGGGAATTTTTGCATTATCTGAACTAGTTAAACGTGTAGATTGCATCAATCCCTAGGACTCTGAAATTATTTATTTGTACTCTAGTTTTTTTTCTAAATTTAGCCTCAGCTGCAGAATCAAAAGATCAACGCACGCTTTGGCAGGAGTTTAAATCTGATTTTGACAACTTGGCCGGCGCAGAAGCCGGCTTTTTATCAATTCAAGATATGCAACAGGTCGAACCAGGCTAGTCCATTTTTTTACCCTTTGAAAAAAATGATAAAAAGACTGGCCTACTGCCAACTTAAACGAGGTGCGCAAATATTACTGTCAGTCGTTGTAGATATTCCTTCGACGCCTATGGCGGCTTCGGCAGAACTTTTTACTCGTTACAAGCAAGCAGCCAAAACACTAAATACGAAAATTTCAAGCGTTTCTAGTGGCGGAGTACCGGCCTACGGACTGAGTTTACCGGGCAAGAAAGTATTAAACGGCCTGGGACCCGCCCAAGAGGGAATGCATTAGCCTGCTGAAAAGCTTTTTGTCCAGGCAACCGAGCGGAAAATAAAAATGAATTCCATATTTATTTTGTCACTACTTAAAGAAAAACAAAATATTTAATTTAGTTCGGGGTTCGACATCAAGGTCAATACAGTGCTTGATTGATATTGAAAACCGCCGCCGCCGGGAAGCCCCATACAATAGACTTTATTTGATTTAGTATAGGCGCAGGCGTCATAGCCGTGGCTGACTGTCAAACCGACGGATTGATCAAGAATTTGCATGTCCTTATAAAGAAGGTAATCGGCACTGCTAATGGCATTTCCTTTACAGAAAACTTTTGCCGATCCCTTTTGAATTACACACTCATAAACATCGCTCGTTGGTCGTCTAAACGTGCTTACGTCAGCCGGAATTGCGTGCGTGGATTGATAATCAGAAATAGAGCGAGGACTAAAAAATCCGACACCATTAATAAGATAATCCCCTAAAATCTGAGAATCTGTTCCATTCCAACAATAAATTTTTCCGTTTTTCAAAACGGCACAATTGTTATTCATGTCCGCAACGGCATCTTCGAATCCAGTCATTTCAGTGTAGGTCTCTGAAAAGTAACCGGTGCTGAAATAATTTTTATCGTTGTAATTTGGTGGTGCCATTCTTTTTTTGTAAAAAATCCGACCATCAGAAGTTAAAAAATACAAATCATGCCAGATATACGATTTTTTTACGTTTAGGGTTCCAAAAGAAATCGCTTGCGCATTTAAATCCGCGCCCACTTTATTTACTATTGATTGAGCAACATAGTTTGGAGTCGCCCAACATAATACGGATTGTTTTTTCTGGGCGCAAATTGAAAAGTAACCTTGAGACTCATAAAGTCGATCAATCCCAGAGCCCTCGCCAAGTCCAGGAATCCAAGACGGAATTAACACATATAAAAACTGATCAAAATTGGAAGTTCCAGAACTATCAATAGTCTCGCGAGCGGTAATTTGTCCCCAACATTGAACTCCGGCACGAACAACTGCACAGGTGTAAAGTCCCATTTTTTTAACAAAGGTTGCTCCACTTTGCTTAGGAATTATCCATCTTGGCGTGGTATTAAGCCTAGTTGCCTCTGCCAAATTGCTTACTTTAGATTCATTCGTTACTGAATTGAAAAAACTATTATCGATACCCCAGCATACGATACCACCTTCTTTGACAATACAGGTTTGGCCTGAAAAACCTGAAATGAGGCCGTCATTATAATCAATTTTAGCCTTGGGGAAATTATCAACAACCGACGCCAGGGGGCTATTTGAGTCCGATGATTGCTGGTCTGAATTGGAATCGTTCGAGAAAAATTTGATTCGGGCGCAGTTCTGAAAACATAAACTGCCAAACGATAGAGCTAACACAATCGCAATGGATTTTGTCACTGAATTCCCCCATATTAATTTTACGCTATTGAACTGGCAAAGTTAATTCCTATAAATAGAAGTCTTATTTTGATACTCTTAGGTTATCTATCACTGTACTCTAATTAAACAGGTGAATTAATTTAAGACTCTAAAAATTCGTATTCAAATTAAATACAAGACCTGGTGATCCCGTAAAAGATTTTGATCTCTGAAACTCTAAATAAGGAATAAGCTGGAAATCTAAAATTCGTCGATAGATTAATCGGCTCCAAGCTTCCGAAAGGGTGTAGGATTCCAAGTGGTAATTGGGCTGATTCATTCCATTAAAAATTAAACTATGGGAAAGTGATGAAAAACGACTTAAAATTTGACCCACGGAAAATCCATTGGCAGTCGTTAACAAGTGTTTTTTATCTAGATATTCGCCATTGTTAACAAATGTGAAAGTGTATATCTTGTTGATTCTATAATTTACATTCATGGCCAAATACAACCCAGCGCCATCTACGGGACCAGCAAATAATTCTAGCTTGGGACTGACACTGTAATTCTTTACCACGGCAACACTTTCAAACGTTAACGAGTGGGAAATCTTCAGAGGATCTCCTAAATCAATTCGTGGCTGGAACGAAGTTTGAACATTTCCAAGTTTACGAAAGAGACCAATTGTAGCCCCATAATTCTGTTCCCGAGGTGTATTTCTTAAATATCCATTTTGGACGCCCCGTCGTTCTTCACTTTCATCATAAGATGAAAATTTCAATTGCCAGTATTCTTCCAGATTGGGCAATCGCAAATTCAATCCTATACTGGTATTATTTTTAGGATTTTGGTTTTCCACAATGTAGGTCGAATTTTGAACTTTTACACTGGTCTCATTTTTTCGAGTCGTAATTCGCTTACCTACAATAAATGTATCAATTCCATCAGCCACTTCATCGAAAAAAGCTGATATTGCGATGTTATTTTCAATAAAGCGCTCTTCTAGGCTTTCATCGATAATGTCATCGATGAATTCTTCGTCCCTGTAATCTTCGGCCAATTCTGATGCCGGTTTTCGCTTAGAATCCAATATTGATTGCTGGTATTTAGATTTAAATGTCGCCGGAACTAGGAAATTAGAACTTTTGGCTATGACCCCTGCCGGAAAGAAAGTTAAAAATAGCTGAAAAAGGATCATGGCCCGATTTGACAAAAAATTACCTCAAAAAATAAATTGAACTTTATTGATCATCGAATTTAATCTACGTTCATGCAAAACTTAAAATGTGTTTTTTTAGTTTTTTTATGCAGCCTAACGGAACTGGCTTTTGCCTATTCACCAAAAGAAGGAAACGTAACTGCCAACTTAGGCCCATTTATATATCAAACTCATTTTAAGGGCTCTATCAAAGGCGCCAGTTCGCCAAAACACGGAGGAATTGGATTCCTAGTTAATGGAGATGTGAATGATAAGGGCGCTTTAGAAATTGCTATGTTTCATATGAACAAAATCTTTTTTCGAGAAGAAAACGGTCTTTTTGTGGCTGAAGAAACTGATCTCGTGCATATCACGATGGGCTATCGCCGTTATTTATCTAATACGCTTTCGGCATCACTAGCCTTGTATTCGTCCTATACTTTGGGTGACCCCAGACTTGTTCATTCTGACTTTTCACCAGGCCAAGAAATTGATACGTCGGCTCGGGATGTCACAGAATATGGATTGGATTTAGCGATTCAGTATGAAATTTGGCAGCAAGATCGTTATTCTGTGGTTTTCGACGCACGCTATGCTTATTCTGTTACCAATAAATTTAACGAATCCGGCGATCACTATGGCACGTTTCTCTCCTTACGTTATTTTGTTCAAGAAAAAGAAGACTCAAAACGATCTGAGACCAACAAATAACGAAAACTACAAAGACCAGCCGACAAATCCAACAATAAAATATAAGGCGACGACCCCGATGGGTATCGCTATTAAAAATGCCTTTGCAATTTTCCTATTTTTTGGAGGGTGCGGCCAGTCTGATCTTGAAAAACCAAATCGTATTTGATTGGCTTCACTAAGTTCTAAATTCCAAAAAAGGCCGGCACATAAATATATTATTGAAGATAAAACTAGGTTTCCAAACCAGCGCTCTGTATAGACTCCATCCCTAAGTGCCAAATAGCCATCATAAAACCAACTAAAGGCAAAAAGTGAAAATACACAAACTAAAAATAGGTCCAAAACCGATTCACGTCTGAGTGCAAATCTATATAGAACGCCAATAGAAAGAGGAGCTAATAAAAAGGTAAAAACTGACATGCCAAAACCGGAAATGAAATCCCAAGTCTCGTCATTTGTCCAAAAACCACCAAATGTAACAAACACGCAGGACAAAATAAAT
>JAYTTH010000332.1:0-5208 GCA_043745515.1 Pseudobdellovibrionaceae bacterium
TCCAGTGCCGCGTGATCTAAAGTTCTACCATCAATCTTCATGAGAAAATCAAATCATGAAATATTCGGATTGTAAACTATATTATGAACTAGGTAGTAGATCTCGTTCCTCGATAGAAAGCGAGTTCAAAAAATCGGCAACTAGATCGTCAGTAAGATTTGATGTAACTACAACTTTAGAATTAGCAGCGCTCATCGTATACGTTTTTTTATCCCCGTTTTGTTCGGTGTAAGTAAACGTTTCCTGATTCATCATCGTTAACATGGCCTCGTAAACTGATTTATCTTTCGCCTTGTCTACTTCGTCGAAAATCAGAACGGAAAAAGGATGACGATCCAATTGGTTTCGAATTCGAGTCATCAATTGATCTTGATTTACTATAGTTGCCATTTCGATAACGTCATATTCAAGGCCCATGGCGATAGCATAGGCTTTAGCAAGCTCGGTCTTTCCAACGCCAGGAGGCCCTTCCAACCAGAGCCTTACCGCGGGTCCCTTTCGATCGTGTTGCATTGTAAGAAATTTATCTGTCTGGTCATACAGATTGTCTTTTAAATGGGAATGCCCCAAAATATTTTCATTTAAATTATCTACCAGACTGTTTAGTTTCTGAAATTTTGCCTTTCGTTCTGTTATTGACGGGTGCAATCTGTATAATTCCTGTGCCGCAAGATCAATGCTTTCGCGCGTTAGCGGCAGTTTTGCTTTTTCTAAAAGTTTTATGGATCGGTTGGGTTCCATTTCAGAAACGTTAAAATTTCTGGACGATCTCATCAAATACGCAATCGGGTTAAATTCATGGTAAGCTGTTCTATGAATTTGGCTGTAGTCAAAGCCTGCGAAACGAGGCTGATGACGCATCCATTGGGTAATGGCTTCAACCACTTGACCTGGGGTCAATGCTTCGACTTGCATGACCTGCATCGCTTGGATCATGCCAGGGTCTGCAATTTTTTGCTTAAAGTCATCGCGTCCGGTACCAATGATTTTAATTCGCCCGTTGCGAACCGGCTTGCGCAAGATTGTAAGCGCATCTCTTGAATCACCGCTGACCGCCCCCAAACCTTTGAATGTCTCGAAATCTTCAGCGTAGAAAATCGTAATTGTGTCTTTAGATTGCTGCTCCATTGCCAGGACTTTTTGTTCTTTTGCGCCAGACACACCAAGTCCCGCACCAAAACTAGCCGAGTCCAACACCAGTATTCGCCACGTTCTTGGCATACGATTAATAGATTCGGCAACGATGTCAGCGATATCTCCAGATTCGCCAGTTAGAATTGTGCTGGACGTTTTGGGTAATACCAAATTGGACAGCATCGCTGAAATCAATGATTCGCGAATGGCGATTGGTGGAATGTGTTGTTTGGGCAATTCACGATAATCTTCAAAGTGATCTTCAGCCAGGGGGTCATTGACTTTCAAATTTTGCTCTGGACTGGCATTCCCGGGGGGCTTCGCAGTCGCAACTTGAGGCACCCAGTGCATCGCAGCCTCTAAATCAAACTTGTCTAGATCTATTTTACGCGCCCGTGAAAATGAAAAAACGCCTTGATCCACTATTATCTTTTCATGATCTTTGCTTAGAGCATCGGAATTAATTTTAATTCGAATGTTATCTTTTTTGCGAACGATAAAAGTTCCTTTGTCTGATCCGTTTGGTTCAATTGAAAGTCCAAAGATTATATCATTGTAAATAAATTCAGAATAGCTAGCTTCCAAAATTGCCGAACGAGAACCCCCTGGATCAGGATTCGCTTCCGCAGCAACCGTTGCCGGTGCTTGGGATTCAACGACGGCAGGGACGACATCTGCGGGCCCGGGGGTGGAAGCAATAGTAGCAAGCTTGACTGACGCGGAAGGTGTGATGCTTGCTGGGGTGTTCGCTTTTGCCAATGTGTCACCCGGTAAATGAGCAACATCGATAGGTTTAAGCTCTAAAGATAGGGTGTCGCCGGATTTAAATTTAATTGAATCATTTAAGATTTGCAGGCGACCTTGTTCATTGGACGGCAGTATTTCAATAAAATGGTTGGCTATTATCCGTTGGGCCAGATCGGTCTCTCTGACAATCATAGTTTGACCAGGGCCATTTTTAGGTTTAATCGAAAATAGAAAATGCATACCGCCAATAGAGTCAATAATATGTCCGACAGAGACTTTTTCAGGTTTGCTACCGTCACCTGCCAAAGTAAAAATGTGAAATAAACTATTTTTGACTGTGTCGACGCGTTTGAATCGACGCCTAAGAATTTGATATCCTTTCTCGGTTCCAATCACTAGCCATGTTGATGGGACCTCAAGATCGCCTTCTGAAGATAGTGCTAAATATTCTGGCCATTTTTTTTGTTCCGGGCTTAGGCTAAACTTAGTAATGGAACGTACTTCTTTTACATTGAATAAAGCTACGGCGCCGTCGCCGACCGTGTCCAACAATGCTTGCTCATTGACTACAAAATTATTTTCAGCGCCCACAATAGTTATGATTCTATCTGGAAATCGCACGGCATAAGCTGACTGTTTGTCACCCTTCCAAATATCAAGTATTCCGGCCTTGGCAAATTGACCAAAATGAAAAAAATCTAAAAATAGCAATAGGATGCATGCCTTTATCATTTTACGTCAGCAGCGCCGGATAGGCAGGGTGGGCATTGTTGCCACTCCATTTTTGCGCAGTCCTTTGCGAATCTAGTATTGCACAATCTGTTCCTCAGTTGATCAGGTGTAGTCCATTTAAAAGGCGGCTAATATTTGCGCTAAACAACTAGACCGTAAAATGCTATACAGTGCTGTTCTAATTTTAGTCGGTAAAAAGTATTTACTTTTTTAAATGTAAATACTTTATTCTATAGGTCAAACGGAGTTTCGCTTTTGAGGTTAAAGACGAAGTCGTGGCTAAAGTTCAATGAGTGTTCTATGTTTTGTCGCCACTTGTATGGCCAATTCAAAAGCCTTTCTCATTTCTGGCACAGACGATTCAATTATGTTTGCCTTGCTCGCATTAATATTTTCGGTCAATGGCGCTAAACTTTCAATTCCACTGCGAACGTTTGAATGGTCATTAATAGCATAAATAAATCCACCAAGAGTCAAAAGTCCCACCAGACTAATTGCGGCTCTACTTCCTATCGCAGGATTCGACCCGATTCGCTTGAAAAATGAAATGGTATTGGAACGGTTAACATCAGATGAGTAGTGCACGACAAATTGAAAACCACCTATTAAAAATGCACCTAGGCCACCTGCCATGCCCCACATATAGTAGGTATCATAAGAACTATCCCAAAGCTCGCGTGTAGGATAACCTCGATTCAACAATTCTTTATTTATACCATAAAGTGGTCTGCCAATAAGCTGACAAACTTCAGTTTGTTCAAAGAGGCTTTTTTTGAAATTTTGAAAACTAGCGGTATCGGATTCTAAATTCGAGTTTTTAAATCTGCTTTTTCGGTACTCAGCAACCGGGGTGGGCGTTCCGTCTTTTTTCTTAGCTATACAATATTTAAATGTAATAGTCTGATCCACACGGCGAGAAAGAATGATATCTTGATCATTAGGTCCCGCCCCAACAGAGGCAATCATTCCGAAGGTTTCTGTTTCTGCCGCAAATGCCTGAGACAGTGGTAGAAGACTGACTACGACTGCCAGTGTTAGGATTCTTCCAACTTGGTTACAAAAAAATGTCAAAGTTGATTTTTTATAAGTGTTCATAAATTTCCTTCAGTTAACTGCTCATCAGTGTTAGTCGCTGTCCTGCGAGCCCTAGCCTTTGCACAAAACGGTCCTTCATTTTTATCATTAAGACTGAATATAGCTGCTGCCGGAGGACACAAAAATGGACAAAGCCGAAATATGTTAAACAGTCCTGTAGAACATTTAGACAAAATTTCTATTTCATTTCTATTTCATCGACAAATAGAACTGCTCGAGCATGTCAAATTCTAGACCTTTAACGTGTTTAACAGTTTCCATATACTCTTGGCTGCCCTGGTAAATTTTGTGTCCTAAAACTTCTTCTTTTTGTTTGAGCGCTTTCTCGATGACGAGCGTTTCAAATTTTTCGCGGTTAGTATACAATCGCTGAACGCTATTCATAAAAGGAGTTACGACCCGCTCGTCGACGACATCGACGACGGGAACAACAACATCGGCGTAGGATCTTGACGCCATAGGCACGTAATGTTGAACCAGTCCGCTGGTCATAATAAAATGGGCCAGAATAAGTGCCGAGATTGTGTTGTAAGAACCTTGAACTGCACCGTATATTTGATTTCGGGCATGAGGAATCGCGTAGGTTTGATCAAGATGAGACTTTATCGAACGGAGTGCTGAATTATAGTCACCGATCTCAAGTTCTTTTCTGACTAAATCGATTGTCTGTGTCTGAATTTTAAGAGGCCCATTGCGCACAAGATAAAGTGGGTAGAAGTGCCCGAAATAAAACAAAGGCGCATGAATGCTAGCCCAGATCCCAGCGCGGATCTTCAGGCTATTTCGCTTAATAAATGCCTGAAATTTATCTTTGGTTATTATAAATGGCTTAAGCAAAAAAAATGGTGGTTTTGGAACAAGTAAATAGTCCTGAAGCGCTATTTTTAAATCTGACTTCATTATTTGAATGAAAATTCCTTTGTGAATCACTTTCATTCTCGAGCCATCGGCGCCTAATTCAGAGAAGCTCAATTTTTCGTTTTCAGATTCGTTAACCAGAGTGTAAAGCTGTTCTGCGATATGCTCTGCAATGCGCTCAATTGTTTTTGAATTCAAATCCTCAGGGTGAGCCGCCAGCCTTTGCAATTGTTTTTGCAATTTAGCATATCCTTTTGAATTCAGTGTGACGTTATCTAGCCCATCAGTGGAAATCGCCCCGGGCTGATTCCCAGTCTCATTGAGCAGCTCTTTCCAAGCTGAAACTGAAGTCAATGGACGATAAAAAGATAGGCAGGTTTGGGCGCTAGCAGTCAGCGATTGGAAATTCAAGGCAAGGAAAATCAAAATCGTGAAACATTTTTTCACTTGTTTCCTTGCTCGAGTTCCAAAATTGCCTGAATTTCTCTAAATCGTTTTTTAGCAAGTATCATAAGGTACTCTTTGATTGATTTTCTAAGTTTACCGTTCAGGCCGTCTTTTTTTAGAGACTCGGAAGCGCTAATCACATCGTCCACGTAGTCGAAAAATCTCAAAAATTCAGCTGGATCAATGGCTTTAGAC
>JAYTTH010000333.1:0-5206 GCA_043745515.1 Pseudobdellovibrionaceae bacterium
GTACATAAAGTGCTATCAGCAGCGGGGAAAATACATACAGCATCACCCAGACATAAATATAAAAACTGTCTGCGATATGAATCGAAAAATACAAAATGAAAAACGTTAAAAAACTGATAAGCAGCATGATTGTTTCTTTGAAACTGACCCATGACCATGAAAGCTCACCAACTTTGTCACCCATTTTATCTAGAATCATTTTAAAGTTGTTCAAATCGCCAAGTCTTGTTGCCATTGCATCTGTGACGTCTGCAATAGTATTAGTTATTTCGGGGTAAGCATGCAGCAACAAGGCTGCAACTAGTGCGCGACCAACAATTGTTCCAAAATTGGGTACGCCTCCGATTGGCCATTTAAAGTATTCAATGGCAATCCCAAGAAGCATTAGCACCGTCACCACGAGATAAAAGTATCCTGAAAATATCTCGTGAATCTTTTTGGCTTCTGTCGCCAGCCATGCAATATCTGAAATCATAATTTACTCCTTAAAATCTAGGCGCAACGAATTGAATTTTTTCTTTTTTCATCGCGACACGAAGAGTGTTAGCCGTTTCCAAATACTGCTTGGTTGAGTCTTTTTCTTTCTTATTTTGCACAGCCATTGTTTGCGCTTGAAGTTTTAGACCAGTTGCTTGAGTCCGAAGGGTTTGATTCATTACCTGAAGCATCACTCCCAAAGTCTGTGCAGTGAGCTTCTGCGCACCTCCTGGTGAAACATCGTGACTGTAATCTTTAATGGCTTCTCCAAGTTCGTCGATATTTTGCGTATATTTGTAAATATCGTTATTTAAAGTTACTGCTTCGGCGACATTCTGATCTGTGTCGGAATAAACTTTTGAATCCGGCGAATTTGTCACAATTCCGTAGATTGACTGAAGTTTTGCTAATGCGTCTCCTGCATTTTGCCAGTCCTTGTAAATCCCTGGATCAATATTAGGATTAATCGTTTGAGCAAGTCTTAATGAATCGTTAACCCCGCGATTTATTTCTCGTATCAAGTCCAGTTGATCTCGTCCATTATCTACAATATTTTTCAGCTCAATATATTGCTTAATTGCATTTGCTAAAATTTCCATTAACACGGCGACATCTGCACCAAACATGTCCGCTTTAGCTGGCGTTGAAAAAACGAGTGAAGCCGCCAAGAAAATTGAGACTATCTTTTTCATATTTGATTTCGTTTCTGTTGATGAGCCGCAATGCCTTTAGGAAATTCAAATGCAAGCTTCTTCAATATTTCAATTTGTGAAATCTCTAGACACTGCTTTTTGTAATCTTCAATTTTTCCAAGATCTCGACCATCGGTAGTCGCAAGCCAATATTCCAACGGAGTTGACTCAATGATGACAACTGCTCTTGAGTCTTCGGCCATTAAAAACGCCTCTGAATAGGACCCTCGCTCTTGTCCTAATGATGAAATAAGATCCACTTCGTTCGGATTAAGCCCAAGAACTTCTTTAAGGCGATCCTTATCAGCTCCCTTTTGCTTCAAGACCCATTTGATTGAAGAATTTGGTAGAATCGCATTAGCAATTTTACTTTTTGCGAAGTCATCAATGTTTTGCGAAATTGCAATAGCCGAGGCCATGTACTTTCTAAAAGTTCTGAATACTTCCGCAATAAAAAGTGACGCTGAATCGTTTTCCATTAACTTCCAACACTCATCAAGTATCAGGAACTTCATTTTAGATTTGTCGGCTTGAACTTCTCGCCAAACGAAATCTGTAATGATAAATAGACACGCTGATTGCAAATCTGGATAAGACTCCATACCTTTAAGATCGAAACAGACCAAAGATCGCTGTAGCTGAAGCGTAGTTTTCTGATCGACAAATTTACCGTAAGGCGAATTTCCGCACCAGCTAGTTAAAATCTTACCGATGCGCTGTATATTTACGTCATCGTGTTCAATCAAAATTTTTCTCAAATCCGATAATCTTGGATTTTTTGAAACTTCATAGACTTTTTCAATGGCTGATTCGATTTCAGATTTCTCAAGTTTTCCGAGTTGAAGCTTTTCGTTTTCCTTTGTCATGATTTCAACTAAGCTTAGGATGAACTTAACTTTTTGGCTGGTCGGCTTGGTCTCACCAACTGCGAGATCAAAAGGGTTTATTGATAGATCAGTATCAACGCCAAGTTGAATATACTGGCCGTTAAAGTTTTCACAGATTTTTTTATATGATCCCCCAATATCGACGATAAATATTTTTGGATTTTCTTTCATCATTTGCATCATTAAAATGTTCGTCATATAGGATTTACCACTACCAGAACCACCACTTACAATTTGGTTCGAATTCGTAAGCTCACTAGTGAATGGATTGAAACTGACAAGACTACCCAATCTTGAACGGAGCAAAATTTTTGGATCTTTGTGACCGCCCCAAGGGCCATATACTGGAAGCAAGTCACATAAGTTCGAAGTTTTGATTCGCTTAATTCTTTCTTTGCACCGCGAATTTGGAATTGCGGCCTCGCTGAAGATGTCAAAAGCAGCTAAAGTTTCCTCCATTGCTTCAGCACCGCCCATTTCACGAATCTTTACCAAGACCTCCGAAACTTTGTTATCAAGATCCTCAAGCGAAGTAGATCGAACTAATACTTGCAGGCTCATGTGGAAAACTTTTTCACCTTGCGAAACCATTTGTTCAAGTAAAGTTTCAAGATCGCGAAACTTTGCTTCCGATTCTAGATCCGCCACTCCAACTTTTTTTCCGGCAACCATTGAAAATGCAATTCGCCGTTGAGTTTGCAAAGTCTCTAGTTCTTTTTGTTGATTCGGAACGTGGACCGTTAATGACAGCCTTGTATCGAATGGCAATTCACGAAGTTTTGCCGCCATGACCGCATAAGTTTGGTCAGGTAAAAGTTTTAGAGAAATGACCCTGTAATTAAAGTCACTCATCATAAATCCCTTTTGATCAATGCCTACGTCAGTAAATAGCAAACCACTTCGTAAATTATCTGGATTAACCGAACCAAGAACGATTTTTCGATTTGGATTCCATTGCTGATGCATTAAATTTAAAAGAGCCTCTGGATCTAAAATTTCTGGTTCAAGTCCTAAAGTCGCAAGACTTGAATTCAAATCGTGCGAAAGCCTCTCACTTGTTGCCAGTTCATTCCTTAGCTTATCGTCAGCGATTGCTTGAAAATCGCTTTTCCTAGAAAAGAAATTGGCTTTCTTTAGTAATGAACTACTTGCTTTTCGTCTAACGAATAGCAATAAGCCATGACTAGGGAGTAGCCCTTCCGCGTCTAGATCAGCAAATTTCTTAACTCGCGCAGATGTTAGTTCTCTTACTACATCGCTATCAGAACAATCTGATCGTTGATGCTTCTGTATTAGTTCGGCATTACCAGCTTTAATATCGCTTACGATTTGAAAATCAATTTCCGGTGGCAACCCATTCAAAAACTGAATTAATCTTTGGGAATATTCATTCGCTTGATCTACGGACCAGCAACTAGCGTCAGTTGGTTTAAGTTTAAATCCTAGGCCAAATGAACCATCGGTAAAGACGATATGATTTCCTTCTAGACCCCAAACTTGCAAGTAATCAGCTAATTTTGCGTTCATGCAGACTTCCTTTGTAAAAGAGTTGGCGCTGGTGTTTGGTTTGTAGGATCATGAAAGGCCGAAAGAACCCCAGGCTTGATTTGGAACCTAAGCCAATGGATTAGGTAATTTTCAGGCTTGCCACGTTTTGTGAATCGGATCGTTAATGCGATTGCAGCACTCGGAAGCCAAACAAAAAGCATTTTCAAATTTGTTGTTCCAAACAAGAAATTTAAAATCGACATAGTTAAAAAAATAAAAAGAAGATCAGGAATTTCAAATCCCATAATCATCATCTTTTTATCCAAACATCGGCTAACTTCGGTAACTTTTAATTCCATTTTATAATCTCCAAAAATAGGGCTTCCGTATTAGGAAGCCCCTTAGTTAAATTAGTGAATCAGTGATTGAATCCAACTCACGATACTTGGTGCTCCAAATCCAATTGCGGCTCCAATGATGGCTAGAACCAAATGGCTTCTGGCATTTTGACTGCCCGCTACAAATGAAAGGCCAGCGAAAACCAGCCCGATGATTGCAACAAGCGGCAAAATTGTTCCGATTAGTTTTGACTGAACAGCCGCCAGACTTGATTCGACACTGCAAAAGCCAAACATTGGAAAAGCAACTATTAGAATCAACGTAATAACAGAAAGTGTTTTTTGATTATTCACTCTTATTTATTCCTTATGGTTTTGTTTTTGAGGATATAAAGACATGTACACATAGGCGCGAAGCATCGGAAACCGCACTTCCAAATAGCTCTGAAGTTTTGAGTCTAAAATTCCGTTTCCAACAGGATTCAGAAATTTGATATTGTTCTTATTTTTTTCGTCCACACTCATTCGTGAATAGACCGTGTATCTATCAACAGCATTTTGATTTTTAACCAAATAATATGTATACCCAGGAAACATCATGAGTCTGATTTTGTAGTAGTTAACGCCATCATCTTTAAATGCAGCTCCAACCAAAAGTTTTGCTTCAATTACATTGTCTTTACGAAATCCTGTGAAGATTTCATGTTTTTCACTTTGTTTAATCATTTTTAATTCCTTTGTTTATTAAATTACGGTCGCAGGTAGCTCGAACTTCTTTTTGAAGTTCTAAAAATTTGTTGAAAACTGAATTTCTGGATTTTTCTGTTGGAGTTAATAACTCCCACAGAAAGCTCAAATCAGTTTCTAACTGTCTAAGTTTCAATTTATTGTTTTCGTTGATTTCTTGGGCTTGTTTCAAAGCCTCTAGCTGAGTTTCAATTTCTTGAATTTTACGGGTTAGTTTTGAGTTAACAGCTAACTCAAGAACGCTTAACGATCCGTACCAGTCGCGGAAATTACTTTGAATATTTTGAGATTCGAAGCTTAAAAGTATTTTTGCCATAAATCTCTCGCTCGATTTTTTTCAATTTGGCTCTGTGACTCAAAATCTTTGAATTCGGGTGGCAAGGGTTCACTTGCTTTGAATCTTTTGTTAAACCAACTGCAAACTCTTCGCAGGGCTTCGCTCACTTTACGTCTTGAATTTTTGAAGGTTACAGATTCATTAAAAATCTGTTCTAAAATTCCTGGCTTCTTTTCTTGCACTTATTCTCCTTTTTGTTGTGAGACTCTAACGGTCTCGAAAGGTAATAAGAGCAAAGGC
>JAYTTH010000334.1:0-19814 GCA_043745515.1 Pseudobdellovibrionaceae bacterium
TTTATACTTTTAACTATTGTTTCTGTGTCATTTGCTCAAAAAGCAAAACAAGCGGCCGCTGCTAAACCAAAAGCTTATGCACGTCCTTACGGAATGGCTGGCTGCGGATTGGGTTCAATCGTAATGGGTAAGCACGGATCTCAGGTCAGTGCGGGAACTACAAATGGGACTGCTGGCAATCAAACATTCGCGATCACTGCAGGTACTTCTAACTGTGTTGACGACAATGCGGCTGAAGTAGCTCATAAAATGGACAAATATATCCAGATCAATAAAGTTCAATTGGCAGGCGATGTGGCCAAAGGAAATGGCGAAACGATCGTAGCGTTGAGCGATGTAATCGGATGCCAATCTAGCCGCAATTTAGCGATGGCTTTGCGATCCAACTACAGATCTATTTTTGGAAGTGATTTTACTACCAATAATTTGACTGACAGTATTATCACTGTGATTCAAAATGATTCTGCCCTTGCTGGCGAATGCTCTTTGAATAATATCTAATATTTTGAAAGTAAAAGTGGGTGATTCGTTACCCACTTTTATCTTGATTCCATCGATTTAGGCCCTATACTCTGGCCCTTCTATGAATCGACTGACTTTTCTTTTTTTTCAAAATGCGCTTTTTTTATGCGTGGCCATAAATGTCTTCGCAGCAGATGATATTTCGTTCATTAAAGAATTAAGTCCAGCCAATCAAACGCTAGCAAATGGACCAGTGTTAGATCTTATTCACCAAGCCTTACAAAAAAATCTGCCCGAGAAACGAATTTGGAAAAAGCTTTTGCATTACGAAGCCAATGCCTTTCAATCTGTAGTAAGCCAAATTAAGACTGCCGATTTTTTCTTATCCAATGATGGACATCAGAAAAATGATCAAGAATTAGTAGCTACTCTTGCTGGTTTTTTTGCCCCCGCTGAATTGAAAGACAAGCATCCTATTTGTCGATTTCCAGCGCGACTGTTCTGGCTTAGATCTCAATTGAAAGATCATCCGGCTTGGAACCAGTTGCCGGTGCCGACCTGTTACTTTTATGATGTCTATATTAGAAATCTGAATGCTGAATCCATTTCATTTGTATTTTCAAGTTACTATGCCAACAGCCCAGGGTCTGCGTTTGGTCATACATTTTTTCGAGTGAATAAAAAAACCAAAGTGGGGAAATCTAAGCAGGAACTTTTAGACTACGGTATCAGCTACGCAGCTCAAATCACAACGGGTAATTCTTTGTTGTATATGATCAACGGCCTCACTGGCGGCTTTAATGGTTCCTACGTCAGCGTCCCGTACTATTATAAAGTTCGTGAATACAATGACTATGAATCACGAGATCTGTGGGCCTACGAATTGAATTTGAATGAAACCGAAGTCGCCCAATTGATAAATCACCTTTGGGAGGTTGGGCCGCAATTATTTGATTACTATTTTTTCACTCAAAATTGTTCTTACCATATGCTTTCAGCACTAGAAGCATCGTCTGATCGGATAAATTTAACAGACAAAGTCCCGTTATATGTGATTCCCTCAGACGCTGTAAAAGCCTTGTTTGAAATGACTAACTTTGTCCGAAAGGTTGAGTTTCGCCCCAGCCTTAGAAAACATTTTGAAAATAAATGGAATCTCCTTAAGGAAAATGAAAAGAGTGACCTTGTATCTGTGATTAGCCAGGATTCAATTGAAAAGCTAAAAAAAATAACGTTTGTAGACTTGGAACGTAAGGCACTTTTCTATGATACACTTATTGATTATGTCGATTTAAAAGATCCCAATGGAATAGCTAATCGGACGGGGCGGTGGCACGCGGTGAAAGAAATACTTCTGGTTAATCGTGCCGAGATTCCAGTAATTTCAGATGATCTACCGATTGCAACCAACGATGAAGATCGACCGGATCGGTCCCATCCGTCGGCCCGAGCAAGTTTTGGAATCGGCAATGGTCCAATAGAGGGTGCTGCTAAAACTCGTGGATTTTTTCAATTTCGTTTTGCATTCCACGATTTACTTGATAATTCATTAGGCTTGCCCCAGTTTTCCCAGCTTGAATTCTTCAATTTTAAATTTCAAGCGGTCGACAGCCAATTGGTTTTAGATAATTTTTCTTTTTTTAATATTTTACAATTAAATCCGTTAAGACGAATTGACCCGCAGGTTTCCTGGGGCGTGGACCTCGGTGTAAAAAATTTGAATCTTTGTAACGGCGATCGCTCGTGTTTAGGCGCAGGTCTTCAGATCTATGGCGGCTATGCGGCAGCCCTGGACAATAGTTTATTCTGGTGGCTCCCATTTTTGCATTATCGTTTTGGAAATCAGTTTTCAATCACGCCCAATTATCTCGCCGTTGGGTATCAGTTGGGTTATCTTTATGAGTTTTCTCAGAGCTATAAGGTTTTAATTAAGTATGGGAAAGAAATTCCTGATCGCTATGAAACAGCAGACTCAATCAGTACGCAGATCAGATACAATTTATCGCTCAGGCACTCTGTGGAATTGGAATGGCAATCTGTTCAGCTTTCACGTTTACAGGACAATCAGTTAGGTAAAGTCCTTTACCATTATTTTTTCTAATTCACGTAGCACAGTAAACCGTCGTCCAGATATCCAGAGCCAAAAAATAGTGCTATTTCTGTGGCATTTTGCGAGGACACGCGGTTAATTACGATTCCGTTCGTATCCAATAATTTTAACCTGCGCAAGGCGGAATGGGCCTGCGATTGAGGGCTGCTATAGCAATACCCAAGCAAAGTTGGATTCGTATAACCCGCATCCCCTGTGAGACTGGTTGAATCCATATAGTCCTTTGTTTGACTATTATATTTTCTATAAAGTGGCACTAAAAGGTCGGTCTCGGGTGACCCTGGCCAAAGTTCTTTGTACAAGTGGAAGCGAACGCCTTTGAAATCATACTGTGCAGAATCAAATTCGTTATACAGAAGACTGCTTGCATGATCATGGCCGCCGCTGACAGCATTGCTAAATCGAAATACATCTACGGTTGGCGCGCACAAGCTGGGTGCTTGAGAGCAGCTAGCTTCGTCAAAGGGCTTGATTTGGGTAGCGCTAAAAATAGCACCGTTAGTGGCCATTTCGATTCCCAATTGTTCATACATACTGGTATTGTAGTGAATTAAATCAAATGATCCACAATCGGCAGGATAAGGAGTCGTTTGCCCCACCACCGTATTTACACACGGAGACATAAATACCCGTGCTGATTTTGAAGTGAGAACAAATTTTCCTGTACGACCGATCTGAGACTGAGCATCGGCAATGGATTGCGCTTTATTTCGATGTACTACAACAGAATCAATAGGGCTATAAGCCGCTGAATTAAAAAAATACCCAGTTTCCGCAAGCAAAAAACCAGAAAATGTAGATCCTGCATTTTTTTGCAAGTCGGCGTCCAATTGACCAAGGAGTGAATTTAACCCAGATGTGTAGGACGCCGCCGACACGCCGCTTTGAATATCGTTTTCACCTTGAATCCATAAAACGAACGATTTGTTAATTCCAAATTTGTTTTTTACATAGGGGAAGGCTTTGCTAAAGTCGTTAATTGCATTCCTATAAATGGCAGTGCACTGGTGTTTAGTTGGATCTTTAGAATCCATCAGTGTGCCATCCGTGCAGGATGTTGAATTGGAAAAATCTAACCAATTTCCTGCGCCAGTATCGGCGGTCGCTGTTAAAGACGAGCCACCTTTAGGCCTCACGACAAACACTGTATTGTGTCCGGTTTTTTCTTTCCAACTTTTCGCAAAGGACATTAAGATTCCATAATAATTGCTGGTCCAATAACAATTGGTGCCGCAATCCACAGTAGGAATTCCCGTTTTGCCAACGCCCAATCCAAAGGACGCTCCCAACAGATCCAGCTCGCTGCCGTCGAATTCAAAGGCCGTATTTAAACCAGGGGAAACTGCACTTGGCTGAGTTTGTGGACCACGGCCGCGCATATTGGATTGACCAATAACCAAAAACATATCGACCTTCGTGCTTTTAATTTGTGTCGTTGGTGAAGACGACCCTTGTTGCTCGCCCTGTGATTTATCAGAATTCGTAGTGTTGTTGTCAGAGCAGTTTTGAAAAGCCAAAGCCATAAGGCCCACAACCGCCAAAACCAGGAACTTTCCCAAAAACACGTTTTTCTTGGCTTGCACTGGAATCAAATAACCATCCTATCTAATAATAATATGCTGAGCTTAGTATAGATAAACTATTATGAACGTGTCTCAGTTTGATTCGCGCGAAGGCACAGAAAGTGTGTCATTGATGAACAAAAGTCCAGAGCTATTGAATCTTCCCTTTAGGTTCCAGGAATTATGTCAGCTAAAATATCCTCAAGATTGGTTTTTCCATTTTTGTTCGAATCTAATCCCATTAGGAAATCAAATTTCTGTTTTGGATCCATACCTTGAACGGCTGCATTTGGACGAATGAAAACAGAGTCATAGGCCATTCCAAAGGTATTCAATTTCGGAACGCCAGAATGTGCATGGCAAGTATTGCATCGATTTATCAGATTATGAGTGGGAAAATTTGACTGCAAATTATTAAAAAAAACCGGTTTTGAAAAAGCAAATATAGAACTTAAAGTAAAAAGAGAAATTAATTTATTCATTTGTAAGCTCCTTCAGGTTTCAATTCTAAATAAGATTCAAGTATGGCATTCCTTTGCAGAAACAACTCGCCACATCCCATCTTTGCCAAACGCAAGCCGAGTCGAAATACTGCTAGGATCAATTTGAAGTTGGGCCACTATAAACAGCTTCGACACTGTGACAGAATTGGCAGCGAACAAGGGGCCTTGCGCCTCTCAAGCCTCATCGGTTAGAGAAAATCGACGAAAACAAGTGTTATAAATTTTTCAGCGATGCCGTTTGTTGGCAGTTGGACAGCACATGCAAAGGTGCCCTGCGAATATTGTTCTTCTTGTTAAACCGATAGGCCAAGCTTTCAATCCAATTTACATTGAACGTGTCTATGATTCTAAAATCTTTAAGCAGTTCTTTTTGCTCTTGGAAAATAAAATCATTCACAATGATGGCGCTTTGGCAGTTATTTTCTGCTTGGTCTTTAATACTGGCTAAATTCAAATCCACGATGGAATAGTTTCGGTTCAGAAAAATAAACTTTTCAGGAATCCATTCTAACGTTTTTTCCAAATTGTAAATGGTTTTAATGCCGTTATGACGATCAATAAACAAAGCCATATTTATAATATTTTTTTGTGAAGGAAAGAAGCTGGCATTAATTAGAATAAAAAGATTCAGTAGGCCCATAGTAATCAAGCGCCATTGCTTTTGGGGCCATTGCAAAACAAGCTCGGTAAAATAAGGTGTCATCAATACAATTAACAGCGGAATAATAGACACCATAAATCGCTCGAATTTTTGCGGAAAATACGAATGTAAAGCGACAAATAACAAAATAAACACCCAGGCGTAATCCAATTTTTTTAAGACGGGTAGGGTAAAAGATTTTTTTGTAACGTTCAGCCAGAGGAATGGGAAAAAAGTAAGTCCCATCAACAAGAGTGGATAAAATAAAATCGATCCGTCGCCGTATTCCTGGCCATGTTCAACATTGTAGGTCAGCACTGCGATTAATGAATGATGAAATCCGCCGCGTAAAAATATATCTGGGATCCCCGCTAGGACAAAGCACGCAATGCCTACAGCCGCGCTGACGACGACACCCTTCCAGTCTTTGGCGAAAAAAAGAAGAATCGGTATGGTCAATGCGCCAATACCAGCCTGTTGTCGCATTACAAAAGCAAAGCTAGCGGCACCGGTTGCATAAGCAACAAATTGAAGATTTTTAGATTGTCGGTATTTGTAAAACAAAGCCAGCGACAATAATATCCAAGGCGCAGCCAAGGATTCAAACATGGGCCGAGTCAAAGTGAAGGACGATGCAAAATAAAAAGTAAATAGAAATAAAAATACTTTTTGCGAAACGTCCTGCCATTTCATCGGGTCAACGATCGGATCCGTTTTAAAATCCCATAATTTTACATTTTGAATCAATTGAAATGAAAAAAGATAGACAAGTAAATTGATAATAGTGATAAACAAAATGGTAAACCGATATTGATCATAGGGATGAAACACGCCCATTTTTAAAGCGATTTGCGAGCCAACATACATTGGCATTACCTGAAGAGGCGACTTAACATCTGCCTGATCCACTAGTTCTGTGTATTTCGAAGTCTGAGCTGGGAGATACTTAACCATGGCATTCCAGTATTCATCCGTGCCCATGAATCCATCGTTAATAAAAGCTACTAAAAGAAAAAAACTAAGAAATAAAAACGTAGGATTTATTTTTTTAAACAAAGTTGTGAAGTTTATCATGGCAGCTGTTGTTTAATCCATTCCAAATAGGAAGGTACATAGGAGTAATAAATTTGACCCTGTTCGCAAAGTTTTGATTCAGACTGGCTTTCAATATAAGAGGCAACACCAGCAATCATTAGCTGGCCAGCACTAGCAATTAACAATGGCCCACCTGAGTCTCCACTACAACCACCTTTGGAATCCATTTGGTTAATGCCAATCAATCCCAACGTGTCTATGAGGTTTTTTGAATTTTTACTCAGCAATAGTCGATCCCAACCCTTAGTCACAAAACGCAATTCAGGTAGTGAATCCTCACCTGTTTGGGTGCGACCAAAACCGATCATTATCATTTCAGCAGCAGGATTGTTAATTTCTTGTTGAATGTCGAGTTTATCCACGAGGATAGGGCTATAGTCATTTGGTAAAAGCCCATCAAATTGAACAACCGCCAAGTCATGATCGGGTGAGTTTAAAGTGGGACCTTCTTTGGTGTGATAGTCTGGGTGAATTACCACTTTTCGAGCCGCGTAAACTAGATTTCTATTAAAACCACTAGAGCAAAACAAATTAATCGACGCGATTATTTGAGTCGAAATCGAATTCTTAGGAAAACAGTGAGCTGCTGTAAGCACAGTATTTGGGCCAATCAAGGTTCCAGAGCAAAGGGATTGTGCCTCAGTATTTGCATCCTTGTTGAATCGCGAAAGCACCATTACCAAGTGGCCTTTTAGGGGGTTATTTGTTTCCACCGTCGAACCATTTACAATCGAAGACGAATAGCAACCGCGGCCTTTATCAAAAGTATAAAGCTGTTTTTGAGGCTCAATGTTTTCAGTTTTATTCAAATCCTCATGGTGATTTCGACAGCTTAATAATAGCCCAAAAAAACCAATTAATACAAATAGACGCTTTGTTTTAGTGAAATCCATTTCAACCATAAATAGAGCATAAAGAGCCCCCTTGGGCCTGTCAAAACCTCTGTCAAAAAATTAGACACCTGTCAGGCCTATAAAAACCCTAGTTCTAATAAGGGACATTGGATTTGATCCAGAATGGCATGAATCAAGCAATAGACTGTTTTGATAGTCTTTTTTAATGAGAATTGGCAAGGAGCTCTTATGAAGTATTTTTTTATGGTATCAATGGCTGTGTTTGCATTTGCGATTTCCTGCGCAAAAAAAGATGACAAACAAAATGTCGGAAAATCTCAAGGCGCGGCTTTAGATTGCACGAAAGCAGAAAATAAAACTAATAAGACCTGTGTTGACAAAGCGGCTGCTGCTGCCGCGGCAGCCAAAGATCAAGAAGCTTCGGCGAAAGATAAGATTGATCAGCAGGAGCTACGCAAAGCCTCTGGTATTGCAGCGGCTGATGCCAAAGGTGTTATGGACACAATTCCGAATTTAAATAGTGAAAAAATGAGTCTCACTTTAAGTAACAAAACAGCTTTAATAGTCGATATGAAAACAGGACTCTCTGATAAAGATCCAATTACTACTAAAATAGTTTGTACGGACCTAACAGATCCCTCTAAATTGGCCGAAGTCACTGATGCCAATCCAGACGACTTAAAAACAGTTCGTTCAAAAATATATTTATACAATAACTCGTCAATTGTAGCCGATTTAAAGGTAAGTAAAGGTGACACAACTGGCGATAGTACGAAACTGTATATGCTAACATGCAATAGCGGAGCTACTATAGCTGTAAACGACTACAAAGATCCAAAGATTGCTGTAAAGACTTTAGAAAAAGGCCAAAATGCAATTGAAGAGGTCGCTCCTGATTCCAAAGGTGAAACCGGAATTATAACGTCCTTTGAATGCAATGACGATGACCAAGTGCTTCGTGATCGATCTAATATTATGGACATGAAAGTCTTAAATAGAATTCGCCTAAGAAAAGGATCCGCTGCCATGGTTTTTCGTGCCGTTGGTGTAAAAGTCGGCGACAAAAAATTAGGGGAGCTAGGCACTGAAGCTCAAAAACAGCAAACTGTCAGTATTATTTCTTGCAAAGGTTAGAACTCGAAGTTTACCGCTAGCCATTAAGCGACGCTGGGCCTAAGTCCGTGTCGCTTCTTTGCTGTTTCCAGAATCGTCAAAGTGGGGAACCGAGGTCGAGCACTATGATCATTCGTATATTCAAGCCTGTGTGCCAAGTAGGTTTGATTTAAGTGAGTGCGCAAAACTTTGTGAAAGCTTAAATATTTTTGTCAGTGATTCAGATCAAACCTTGGATATTAATAAATACCGAAATTATTTTAAGCATCACAGTGGCATTGAATTTCTTGAACTAACCGGATTGTCCCATATCGGCCTTGTTACAAGCCCAAAAAGTAGCCAGACAATTGCCGACCATTTAACTTTTACTGGCACCAAGTTAGATTAAGTGGACTTGAAGGGGAGTCACTATAGGGATAGTAGGGATTTTGTATATTGAAAAGAGATCGATAGTAACTGATAACACTATGAATTTCATCCACATTCACAACAAATCGGCCATTGGTTGCAACATGACCTAGCTGTTTAGACTTTATCGCCAAATTTTTATCCAAGTTAAACGTAGCGGTTAGATCGTAAATCACCGGCTTTAAAACAGTTTGGATAGTTTTAATTTTGCTTTTTAATTGCGAATTATCCTTGTCAAACGCTGTCATATTCCACTTAGTTGGATTGTATAAACAGCGTGGAGTCACTGAATAGGTATAAGATTTTGAGTCCTTAATAAAATCATAAGCCATGAATGTTGAATACTGACCCAATGCCTCGACCTTTAGTTTCTCGGCATAATCAGGTATTCCTTTTGCATTTTCAAAATTGATCAACGAATCATCGACATTTGATTTTGTTTCTGCTTGGCGGGCTCGGCACAATGTGTTTTCAGCTGACAGACTTTTGGGTGATCGTGTGCAAATCGCTTGGGTAAACTGAAAATGATCTGGCAAGGTGGTTGGAAAATTAAAAACAGTTTTAATTTTCAATCCTTCACTGGATAAACGAGAAAAGGCTTCCGATTTTAAAACATCTAAAAATTGATCATTCAAATACGACTGTGCAAAACCAATCACTTGATTTTGACTGTTTAGAACAGGGCTTCCTGAATTTCCGTGTATGATTTTACACGAGTTCCCATTGGAAACAGCCAGTCCAGTATCCGACCATTCATTGCCATATTTAACATTTAAAAAACTATCGTTCTGCAATAGGCAATAAGCATAATCTAAGTGTCCACCCATTTGAGATTTTAAATCGATTGGATTTACTTTTCTGACCGAAATTAATTCCTTAGGTTTGCTGGGCTGAGGTGCCAGGCCCAACGGTTTGCGCGAGGTTGGCTTAATTCGAAAATAAGAATAATCCGCTTTGATATCAAAAGGGTTTGAGTCTTTACCAATATCGCTGCGATATAGCAGTTCTTCGCACATAAAAACTTCTGAAGGGTGCCCGGGCGTTTCTGGAAATTTAATTCCAAGATAGTTCTTACAATCATCCTTTAAATTCCACATGGAATCACTGATGCAATGAGAATTTAGTCCCACGATATCGCCGGCCCCATATAAAAAGCCGGTGCATTGGCCAATACGGTAGCTTGAATCAGTCATTCTGCCTTCGACAAGCATACCTACAAGTCCGATCGATTCAAATTCCGCTTTGTTGCACCCAGCGTTTTCACAATCAAGTGGTGCTGATTCTAATTCCTTTTTTAAATCATTAGATGTTTCATAAGTTGGGTCACGATAGGGTGTCCCATTGTCTGAACTGCTTTGCGAACAGCCCTGAATAATTAAAATTGCGATCAACCCCGAAACCAATTGTGACACCCTAAACATAAAAAAACCACCCAGCTATTTTTATCTATTGGGTGGATCTAGCACGGAAAAGTGAGGAAAACTTAATTTTTAGTCAGGGTTGAAATCATTTCGTAAAGATCAGAAATTTATTCATAAATAACCAATGCCCCTAGAAAGTGTAGGGGTATTAACAACATAGGAGGATTACATTCCTAAAACATAACCAAAAATTAATGGCGCCACGATGCTAGCGTCTGATTCAATGACATATTTAGGCGTGTGAATGGCAAGCTTACCCCAGGTAATTTTCTCGTTAGGGATCGCACCGCTGTAGGACCCATAGGATGTCGTAGAATCACTGATTTGGCAGAAATAGCTCCACAGGGGCACTTCTGTGTACTGTAGATCCTGAGCCAGCATTGGCACAACGCAAATCGGGAAATCCCCAGCAATACCGCCACCTATTTGAAAAAATCCGACGGGGCTCTTGGTTGCAGTTGCCATATACCATTCGGAAAAAGAAATCATATATTCAATTCCGGTACGAACCGTATGAACATTTTTAATATCGCCTTTTAACATGTGCCCAGTAAAAATATTTCCTAGCGTTGAATCTTCCCAGCCCGGAACTATCATTGGTAAATTGCGCTCTGCTGCTGCCAACAACCAAGAATCTTTTGGATCGATTTGATAATGCGGTTTCAATTTTCCAGACAATAAAATTTTGTACATAAATTCATGTGGAAAAAATTTCTGCCCTGATTTGTCAGCCGCTTGCCATTCTTCAAGAACGACTTTTTCAATTCGACGGATGGCTTCTTCTTCGGGTATACACGTATCGGTCACACGATTTAGGTGACGTTCAAGCAACGCTTGCTCATCTTGAGGAGTCAAATCGCGATAATTCGGAATCACTTCGTAGTGATTGTGCGCGACTAAATTAAACACGTCTTCTTCTAGGTTTGCACCCGTGCACGAAATGGCGTGTATCTTACCTTGGCGTATCATTTCAGCTAATGTGAGGCCGATTTCAGCGGTACTCATAGCGCCAGCCATCGTTAACAAAACTTTTCCATCTTTTTGGATGAGGTCTTTGTAACCTTGAGCTGCATCTTTAAGGGCACGTGCATTGAAATGGCGATAGTTGTGATCAATAAACTGAGTGATAGACATAATTCTCCTTGGGACCTTTTGAGAATTGGGTATCATACAATTTCTGGCGATTCTAGAATTTTTTTCTGAGATTTAAATGGTACTTAACCGGTACTCAACTTTGAATAGATCGCTTAGCGAGCAAAGCTTTCGAAAAAAAGCCGATGGTACGTCCCCTAAGCTCCAGTTGCCTTTCCTCAAGTAAGGATTCCACTGGATTTTGGATGTAATTTTTATAGAAAGGCTCGTGAAAATTTGTAGGGAATGCATCGATGGCCCATTGTAAATCTAGGTCATCGTTGTTTTGCAAAGAATCCACAAATCCCCAATAGCCCGAATCTTTTAAAACGCGTTTGGTTTCGTTAATTACAGCATGCCTGGCGGTCAGGGGAAGCTCATGAAATAAGTAGCAAGAATATACTAAATCAAAGGTCTGATCCTTAAACGGCAAATTTTCTGCATGGGTCTGAATAAAATTAATACCCGGTAAATCCGTTAAATCTTTCTGAGCTTTTTTTAAGTACGATGAGCTCATATCGGATGCCGTTATTTTGGCTTTGGGATAGGCGAGCTTCATAAACCGAGTTAACAAACCTGTCCCGCAGCCCACTTCTAGAAAGTGGAGTCCTTCGCCCGATCCAGAAATTTCTTTTTTCAACAAAGGTAGAATTAGGCGCCTCATAGCGTGCGACGAACCACCAAAAAGAATTTCTACTTGGTGATCATAAAGCTCTGCGGACTCATTTGAAAAATACCCATTGGTCTGAAAATGAAAATTTCGCTTACTGTAATCAGGTGCGGATTCAAAATCCGTATCTTTTTTTTCATCAAAATCGTGCGCTTTATTTTGATCCCGTCGCTTCGTAATTTTTACCGCATCAGTTAAAACATGGACCAAAGATCGAACATGGCTATAGGGATTTTCAAATTTTAAAACTGAATATGGATACAATCCCAACGCCATATTTTCAGAGTCTTGCCGTAAAAGTTCATATAATTTAGTATAAGACAAAGCCACTTTTTCTTTGTCCTTAGTTCTATAAGGAGTTCTTGTGCGATTGACCGCAAACTCAACCCAAGGAAGAGCCCACTGTTCAGTGGCGTAGCTTAAGGATCGGCTTAAGGAATACAAAAAAGCCGCTTTTTTTTTAACTTTAGGCAATTCATCGGAAATCAGTTTTTTTATATCAAGTAGGGGACTCATGTTTCTACTTTACACTAAAACGGCCCTAGTTTTAAAGGGTATTTGCCTTTTTTTTGTCAAATCGCACGCGCAGCCATTGTCGAAATGTGAGGCCCAAAATAATCAATCCCAGCGTAATTGCGCCAAAGCCAATTCCAAAAAACAATGTAATGCCGATCATAGTGGGTCCTTTTGTGAAGACGCTTGATTTGAAAATGCAGGGGTCTCGACAACCTGTCTGACAATCCAAGAGGTCGCTGCTAGGCCAAAAGCCCCAGTTACAAAGGCGGCCGAGCCGTTAATTAATCGTTTATTGTCGCAGGAATTAAAACCATTTTGACCTTGCGGGCAGACGCATTTAAAACCTTCGCCGTTGTCATACGTTAAATCAACCGGAAAAACCGGCTCCTCACACGACCAGACACAGGCAATACCAAATTCCCCTTTTCTAGGGAACTCATAGTCTTGTCTAAGGACCCGGCGCAAGACGATCAACATCGGATCGATTTCCGTTTTAGAAAGATCGCTGATTTTAATTTTCGTAGGATCCATTTTTGAAGCCGACCCGCCACTGGTAACTATTTTTAAATTTCTCTTTCGCGCTGTGGCCAGCAAATGGCATTTAGCGGTGATATTATCAACGGCATCTAAAATAAAATCTGGATTTTTAGAAAGTATCTCTTCACTGGTTTCTGCATTGTAAAACAATGTCATCGATTCGACTTGGATTTGCGGATTAATTTTTTGAATTCGTTCGGCCATAACAACGGCCTTCTTTTTGCCAATAAGGCCGGACATAGTATGCAACTGACGATTGGTGTTAGTAATGCAAACTTCATCGTAATCGACCAGGGTTAAGCGTCCCACTCCGCTGCGGGCCAGGGCCTCGGCCGCCCAAGAGCCGACTCCGCCAAGGCCGATTACCATGACGTGGGTATTAAATAGTTTTTCCATATTGAAATCGCCAATCAAGCGACCAATGCGATCAAATCGTCTGTGCAAAACATAGTTGGATTCTGGAATGGGTATCGACGTGTTAGGGTCTGCTATTAATTGATCCATCCAATTCCTTTCCAAAAACACGCAAGAAGTTTGAATTACTTATATCAAGTATTTCCTTGGCGTCCAGATTTCTAAGCGTTCCTATAGTTTTTGCAACTTCCCATAGCGTTTTTGGAGGATTTTCACCGGGATTATAGGATGGAGGTGGTTGATCTGGCGCGTCTGTTTCTAAAGTTAAAAATTCCAACGGCAATTCAGTCGCAATACGCCTGGATTTTTTATTTTTCTCATGGCAGACAGGGCCCCCTAAAGAAATCAAAAATCCCTGCTTAATCCAGTACTGAGCCTGCTCCAGCGAGCCGCTAAAAGAATGCAATAGCCCTCGCTTATTTTTGGGTGACCACAAAGAATGAATCTGTTCGCATTCAGGGTGAGCTCTGACGATATGAAAAACCATGGGCAGATCCGTCCAATCGGCAAGCTCGAGCTGGGCCTCAAAGGCATGAATTTGCGATTCTGTGCCTTTTTGGGTGTAGGCCGGGCGCAAATCTAACCCCATTTCGCCGATGGCCAAAAATCCGGGTCGAAGTTTTTCTTCACCCACTCGTCTGGCTAAGACGTCCAGGACTATGTCTAAATCCGATAAAGATTGCGTGCTGGCATAGTAAGGGTGAACCCCAAAACAAAGACCGACCTGGTCTGGGTACCTTTTTTTGAATTCAATTTGAGAGTCCCAGTTAGCGGGATCGATGCCCCCCTGCATGAAAAACCCAATTCCCGCTCGTTCGGCTTCTGGTAGCCAATAGTCCAATAGTTGAGGCGAGGTTCGCAAGACCTCGGCTAGATGATTGTGGCAGTCGATATAACCCATAGATTTCATAAAACTAGTCTACATTTTAAATGATTTAGCGTCGAAAGAAATAAATATATTGAGGTTACCATGAAGTCAAAAAGCAAGTCGTTTGATTATGAATTAAAAATGGAAAATGGCTCGATCTTAAAACCGATGTCCGTCGATTTTTTTAGATCGCTTGATCGTGATCACAAAGCCCACAAGCCGTTTAAATATCACAGCGATGTTTTGGTCGCTTTAAGTTTCACAAATATTCATAAAACGTTAAATTCAGAGTGTCTTTATACCTTAGATTCCTCAATGGATTTCTGGCGTGCTATGGAACCTCACTACGAATTATACGGACGTTCGCGCAAGCGCGTTGTGGCGTTGACAGAACGAGCTGATACGGTACCAGATTCATTGATTGAAAAAATTGAAAGCAAATGGGATAATATTTTAAGGGACACGTTTGAAAAAGAACGAGTAAATTTGAAAGATTTGCAGCAGTTGATACCACTAGTAGATTATTTAGAGGATCATCTTAAAAAACCATTGTTGTACAATTTCTCTTTGGTATTTAGCCCTGAGTTCCAGCAGCGATTGATCATGTTGTATTCCTTCATTTCCAATATTCGTGCGTTAGTGGCCCTTGATCACAATTCATTTATTGATGATCCCAGCCATGAAGCCATCAAAATAGATTCCATTACCGACTATTTACCAAAACCTGAATATGTTGTTAATGACGCTTTGATGTACTTTCACTTTAAAAAATTGTTTGCACCGTTTGTTTCCGGACGATCAGGCGATGTTAAGCTTGAAAAGCTTTTATACAAACCATTAGATTCCCATTTTCAAAAATTCTCGCACAACGCTTGCCAGTTAATTGAAAACTTGCCGCAGGCTTTTTTGAATCAGCTGAATCCAATTGAACTGGAACAAGCCTTATTTCTGATCCAAATGGATTGGTTGCTGGGTTCTGAAGCCGGGTTGATGTTCAAAATTCGGGAAGAATTATTTGGACTGCAAGAAGGCTATGAAAAGATATTCTGGCCAGAATATGACTTCCGCGGTCATAAGCATTCGACTAAATTGCACGTTTGCTGTCATGCTCACTTTGAATCTGGAAAAAAAGCAGCTTAGAAATCAGATCCTTTGTTGTTACAAGCCGTTTGCAGACAACAATAGTATTCGGTAATAATTGTTTCAGAGTATTAGCTATCTAAATAAATTATCTAAAATCTATGGGATTGATTTCTTGAATTTTTGAATTTAAAAAATCTGGGTTCAAATAGTCTTTTGTTTGTTGTTTGTCTTTGAAACCTAAAATCCGATAAATCCAGCCTTGGCTCGACGGAATTTTTCTCAGAAGAAAGCAAATTGAATCATTAAGATCAAAAGTATTAGTTTGAACGCGAACAATCAGTTCTTGCGGCACATCGGGACTGCTGACTTTCAGGTCGCTACAAGGGCCCAATATGGAAACTCGGTTTTCAATTGAAAGAATTTTTCCTATAGCTAAAATAACGTTTTCATTGGAATCCGAAGTCGTTTCTTTTTTTTTGTGATGTAAATAATTAGTGTAGTAAATTTTTTCAATGGCATTTAATTTGGAAGGATCCAAATTCTTAATTTTTTGTTCGATGAAGATAGTTTCCTCTTCACCTGGAAGCTCGGTTATCGACAATTTACTGGAGAGTTTGCGTTTGACTTGATATATTTTTTCGGGAACGAGTGACATTTTTTTCAATGGCGGAGACAGGTGAAAATAAGTATAGGCGTCGATTCTTAGATCGTACCCTAGAATTAAAATGCCGTCTTTGAAATCAAAAAACGAATCAATCAGTAGGACTAAATGATCTTCTTCTTTCAAGACGCTCAAACGGCCTGACCTCGATTACGGGATTGGTACTTTCTAAACAGAAAAACTATCAAAACAACTACCAATACTGTAAGTACGGCAATTTTAAACCTAGAAAAATAGACAAGAATTTCTTTCCCGTAGGTAGCCAGTAGATATATCTGAGTGGGAACGCTGACCAAGGCGGCAAGGCCATCGATCATTATAAACTTCCAGGCGGAAAATTTAAGCATTCCAGTTAGCAAATGGCCCGGAAATCGAATTCCGGGAGTAAAGCGAAAAACAAAAACAGCAAAGTTACCGTATTTTTTGGTCCAATTTTCAACTCGATTAATACTGGCTTCTGAAATAAGTTTACGCAATCGGGGATGATACAAAATTTTTCGCCCCCAAAAGCGGCCAATACTATAAATTAAAAAGTCGCTCGCAAAAACAACGATAAACGAAATAATGGCCGCTTCATGGACGTTAACAACTGGGGCACCGGGAAACGGTGGCGGAAACAAATCGGGTCTGGATCCCATAAACGCTAAAAATCCAACAGATACTAACGTGACTTCTTCTGGCATTGGAAACCCAATGGCTGATGCAAACATCATGAATACAACGCCCATATAAACACGATTTGGTTCATAGGCAAATTGTGAAAACCATTGGAAAACTTCATGATTAAAAATATGATCCAAAACAACCTCAAAACATTTCAATAGGACGACTAATAAGAATATATTATATCTTTTGTCGATAGTATATGCATAAAATAGGTGTTTTTTTAGTCAGGCGCGGTGAATAAAACTATGATTTCCTACAAGTTTTCAGGCCATCAAAATTCAAACTTATTTATTCGTGTCGACTCTAAGCTTTCATGCAGGCAGCTCTGGACGCGATGGATTGTTCCGCTTATTTTAAAGACATTTTCCGTTGAAGATATTTCTAGCATTAAAAGGGCTTTGGGCCTGGGGGCCAATTGGGATGACGGATTTTGTCGGTTGCTCGATTTGGGCGCCATGTATTTGAATCAAAATCGTCTGAGGAAGGAATTCGATTTGGATTCTAGTGATTGTCTTAAAATTCACTTGATGCCGCGCCGATACGACATCGGCAAGTTCCAAAATGGCAATTCGATTGTTTTTGAAACCGGTGATTATCTAGTCGTCAATAAGCCCGCAGGATTGCCAGTGCATCCGACTGTGGACAATATGAAAGAGAATCTTCTTTCGTGTTTGCAAACCAGGTTAGCGGGCCCAGTATTCAATATTCACCGATTAGATGTTGAAACTACCGGGCTGATACTCTTTGCGAAAAATGAAATTTCCTTGAGGTATTTTCAAGATTTATTTTCAAAAAGGAAAATAGAAAAATACTACAAAGCGATTACTACCGGGAGGAGCCTTGAATTAGGCACTCAACAACATTGGATGCTAAAAGGCCTGCGTGCGCCAAAGAAAATAGTTTCGGCGGCTACAAATAATGCGTCTCTTGTAGAGCTAAAAGTAGTGTCCTATGACCGGTTTACCTTTGATAATTCGTACCTTGCCGATCTTGAATTGTTGACCGGAAAAACCCATCAAATTCGTTCTCAGTTGTCGTTTTTGGGATGTCCTCTAATAGGAGATACCCTATACGACGGTCCTGATTTTCCAGCTCATGTTGGCTGGACGCACTATTTGTTGCATGCGTATCGATTAGAATTTGTCGATCCTGCTGGACAAAAGCAAGTGTTTGAACAACAGCCGATTTGGCTGCCACCAAATCCTATTTAAATAGAAGGACTTCTATGAGACTGATCTTTTTTTCGATGGTTTTCGCGCTTCATTGCTTTGGCTTTGGCCGTAAAATGAGCACTGTTGAGTTTAGTATAATGACTTATAATGTGGAAAACCTATTTGATTCAAAACATGATATCAATCACGACGATGAAACGTTTTTGCCTCGATCTGAAAAACGATCACCGGGACATATATCAAAGTGCAAAAAAATCGCAAATTTTAAATTTCGAAAAGACTGCCTTTATTTAGATTGGAATCAAAAAATAATTGAAACAAAAATGAAAAATATCTCGGAGGTCATACTTTCTAAGGATCAAGGACGGGGCCCCGATATTTTAATCTTGGCTGAAGTTGAAAATATAAATATTTTAAATCAACTCAATCTAAAATATCTAAAAGCGGCCAATTATAAAACCGTGGAATTGATTGAAGGCAACGACGTCAGAGGAATCGATGTGGCTGTACTAAGCCGATTTCCCGAATTGGAAAAGGCCAAATTATTTTCATTGGGAATGGTAAATACTAGCACAGGTGAAAGACTTCGAACTAGGGGAGTCCTGCGGGTGCCATTAAAAATTGGCGAGAATCAGGCACTCAGTATTTTTGCCGTACACATGCCGTCGCAAGGAAATCCAATTGAATCACGCTTGCAAGGTGTTCAGTCCTTAAATCAAATTCTTGAATCAGAAAAAAATGCGTGGATTGTGGGCGGTGATTTTAATATCACCCAAAAGGAAGAAAAAGATGAACACTTGATTTCAGAAAAGCTAGCACAACATGGTTCAATTTCACACTTCATTGGCTGCATAAAATGCCAAGGTACGCATTTCTATAAAAATAAATGGGCGTTTTTGGATGTCTTTTATTTTGACTCTCGCTTGCCTGGTCTAGGCTTTTCTGTGCTAAAAGACTCTATCGAAGTGGTCAATTCGCTTTACCACCGCGGGGCTGAAAAAAAGCCCTGGCGATTTGACCCAGCTAAAGGTCAAGGGGCTTCTGATCACTTTCCACTTTATGCTCGTCTAAAGTGGGAAAAACAGCACGAATAAAACGATTGCTCTACTTGTTGCGTTCCGGCTCATTTATAATTTAGCTATGACCACCTTCCGATACTTTTTGTATGTTTTTGTACTGTTATTTCCTTTTTTTGGTTTTAGTAAAATCGATAGGCGTCCGGCAACGGATCCCAATACAAAAGGAATTAAAGGAATTGAAAGTGCAATCAAGAACGTAGAAGCCGATGTTTTAAAAGCGCCAGAGGTCACACAGAATCAAAAAAGTTTTTTTACCGCTATTTCGTATAGTTTATTTTCACCGACTTTTGATTCTGAAGTTTTTAAAAATCAAAACCAAGAAAGTTTGGGTACTTCCATTTTATTTGGTTATTCCTCTTTGCCATTTTCAGGCTTAGGGTTTCAATCCAATTTGGGCTTGATGCAAAACTCAAAAACAGATCGATCTCTTCCTGATTTTGTAATGGTAAAACCGTCAGCTAGCCTATCGTTTTCAGTTTCCCGCTCACTTTACTTTACTGGTGGTCTATTCAACTATTTGCAGCAGGGGCAAAATTTAAAGAATTTTCAAAGCTACATTGGCCAGGAATTTTTTGTAGGATTCAAAGCAAACAAAACAATTAACATTAAATTCGGTTATTCCTTTTCACGATTTTCCAGCGATTTCACGGTAGGCAAGGATACGGTTAATTCCCTAGTGTCCTTGCGGGGTCTAGAATCACAGCTAATCTATCTTTTTTAAAAAGTGGCCTAGCTAAGGCGATCAATTTAAAAAATCAATTAAAAAACGAGTAGTTCCTAAACGGAAACCACTTCTTTTACTTCAGGAATTAATTCTTTGATTCGAACTTCGATTCCGTCTTTTAAGGT